>CAYVDX010000761.1:0-2500 GCA_964450485.1 uncultured Calditrichaceae bacterium | reverse complement strand
TTTTCAACAAGCACCTAATCTACCACTGTATCTTTGTCGATAACGATCTCGCTGATAAAAATATCAGATGATTGCCCGAACCGCTTTATGCAAAAGCTTCATTTGTGAGGTTCACTTTATCAATCAAACAGGCCAACGATATGTTACCAACATTTGAAATCAAGCCGGAAGAAATTTTTAAAGATAATCACAGCTTACCGCCTTTGCCGGAAGTTGTGATCAAAATTCAGGAAATGATCCGGTCAAATAAAGTTGACATCGGCAAAGTCAGTAAAATGGTTTCCAGCGACGTGTCGCTGGTTGCCCATGTGTTGAAAATTGTAAATTCAGCATATTACAGCCTGACAAAAGAAGTAAGTAATTTAAGGTTCGCTATTGCATACCTTGGCATTAATGAAGTTTACCGGATTGTTCTATCCGTTTCGGTTATTTCAGCGTTTAAAATAAAAAATCGCAATTACTTAAAAGATTTTTGGTATCATTCATTTTATAGCGCGCTTTGCACCAAGGCGCTGGCGAAACAATATGCCCCCTATGAAGATATTGAAGATTTGTGGTCTTCTGCGCTGTTGCATGACATCGGAAAGTTGATCTATATGCAATTTTACCCGGATGCGTATGAAGCGATAATGAAGCACGCGGCGGAAAATCAATGCTTTTTTTCCGAAGCTGAGACGGTTTTGGGGTTAACCAAAAGCGCTAAATTGGGCGGCATGCTCAGCGATTTCTGGAAGTTGCCGAAGAAAATTAAGACGGCGTGTGAAATTCATACATTAGCTGACCTGGAAATGCTCGATACAGATGACCCGGCTTTTGAGTTTCAACGTGTCATTTGTTTAGGGAATCTCTTCAGTCAATTTTCAGACGACAAACTTCAGGCGGAAAAAAAACAGGATATTTGTTCAACGATCATTCAGAAGTGCAACATTTCCGAAGAAGACCTGAAAGCCAATCTTATCGAAACGAATGGGTTACAACTTATCGTTGAAGAATTTATACATCAGCTTTTCTGAATGGTTTTTTCTGTTACTTTTCAACCTTCCCGCTTTTTTATTTGCGAATTTGGTTATAAGTGTTTAACTTTAAATAATCTGTTATATTATGAGTACACCGAATTTTTTGTGTTCACCCAGTGGTTCCTGAGTCGTATTTTTTAATCCCTTAAAGCAGTTTTAGAAAACTCCAACAATCTTATCGATCATGCAGAGTAACTCTGTCATTCAAAGCGCAATCAAAAATGTCAGAAATGACGGCGATATTTAGCCATTATTAAGCAAAAATTTTAAGCATGGCCATACTTATCCGCCCAACTAAATTTCAGTTAGTATCAAAAGGTGATTTATGAAACTCACAAAATCTCAAAAAAGGTATCTTCTTCTTCTAAAAAATGGTAATTTATTTCGTGTGGATGAAGATGCTAAAACGGTCAGAATTCGCGGTTATGATCTGCGGATTCAATACAACACATTTTTGAAGTTTTTAGAAAAAGAGCTGATTGCTCATGCTGCAAAATTTTATCGATCTGAACAGCCTAAAGTCCGATATTATACGATTTCAGAAAATGGCGTCAATTTGCTGGAAGCATCGTTTTAGGAAACACTATTTGCCGCTGATGGTCAAATGACAATTTTTAACCATCGCCTAACGCCCTACGGAATGTGAAAACATTATACCTGACAAGACATGCTAAATCGAGTTGGAAGCATCCCGGCCTTTCTGACTTTGAGCGTCCCTTGAATAAACGGGGGAAACATGACGCCCCGCGAATGGGCGCTTTTTTAAAAAACAAAAGAATATCCCCTGACCTTATCTTGAGCAGCCCGGCAAAACGCGCGTTTCAAACAGCAAAAATATTGGCAAAGGAATTGGAATATCCTCACGAAAAAATTCAGAGAAATCAACATGTCTATCTCGCTGCTGTTGATACACTTGTGAATATCATTCAAAACGCCCCTGATGAATCACAGCGTATGATGCTCATTGGGCATAATCCCGGGCTCACCCAATTGGCAAACTATCTTGCAGACGCCAGGATTGCAAATATTCCAACCACCGGTATTGTGGAAATCCATTTTGACGTTCATCACTGGCGGAAAATCGCGGCGATGAGTGGAAAGTTGGCGTCATTTGATTTCCCGAAAAAACTATTTTGACTTGTAACTTTCAATCCGCTAAATACACGAAAGATACGAAAAAAATGATAAAGATCGAGAATTTAAAACGGGTTTCGTGAATAACGTTTAAGATAATCGTACCATCAGAGCGGTGATTTCACTTTAAACTTTTGCCGGAAAAAAATCATGGACTATTCAGACCGTTAGAATTCCATTGAGTGAAGGGAAAGCGACACGAAATGATTTTTTACTAATTTTGGGTGTAGATTTCATTTTACGTAATTTTTGCTTTCAAAAGTCGAATAAATATCAGGCTTTCAATCAAACTAAAATTTTGATCATGTGTGGAGGATGCCATGGAATTTATCCCTTTTCCAAATGTTCAT
>CAYVDX010000760.1:0-2501 GCA_964450485.1 uncultured Calditrichaceae bacterium | reverse complement strand
ACTATGAAAGCTATTACCGTATGTTCCTCATGGTGGTTCAAACTGGCAGAATATAAAATAAGTCACTGATGAATCCGGCGTCACCGGCGGTTTTCCCAGCGTTTCCGTTGCTAATGGAGATGTACATGTAGCCTTTACTTCCGGGAATAGCACTGATGCGGAGACCAATCGCGGAGTATCCAAAACCCGCTCCCGCTATAGTGGCAGTTGGGAAAGTTCCCAGCAAAGAAACAGCGACTCAGGACGGGCTACCATATTTGCAACTTCTACCAAGCTTCACGCATTTTTCTATCCCTGGTCTTCTATCACGTCATACCTTTTGCACACTACTTCCAGAAACCACAGCAGCACAACATGGTCAGAACCTTTTGGTATGGCAAATTTAGGTGGTTTTCCAAATTTCTGTCCAATTGATGTCGCCCAAACCAGCGACGGAAGGATTCATGCTATTTTTTCCCTCCAGCGTTACCGGCTACGCGGCACCGGTAATTAGTCCAATCCTCCTTTTGAAATTACAGATGCAGAAGAATTTGTCAGCGCCCGCATTGCTGGCAGCGGAGATGATGTCTATGTTACCTGGATACATAAAGATAGTGGTCCAACTTACAGCTTGCGCTTACGTCAACGCGATTTTGCCCCGCTGGCCCCTGCCGGAATAACCCCTTCCATTGTCAATACCGCCAATAACCCCCGCATTGATTGGGACGCCAATGCCGAAGCGGATATCGATGATTATGAAGTGTGGAAGAACAAAGAGAATGGCGGGTGGAACCTGTTGGCAACCACGTCAAATACGTATTATATTGACAATACCGAGTCGGGCGTCGATTTTGCGCAATTTTCAAACAATATTGAAATTTTATACAAGCTGAAAGCCGTGGATTTGGGCAACAATAAATCCGGTTTTTCCGGCACTGTTACCTTCAACCAAAAAGGGGGCGGTCTTGAAAAAATTGCTTCAAACGGATTGAATGATCAAGCCCCAAAATCATTTACCCTGGCGCAGAACTATCCCAATCCCTTTAATCCCACCACAACCATTACGTTTTCCTTGCCAAAACAATCGCATGTTCAGTTGACCGTTTTTGACCTCAACGGACGGCAGGTAGCAAAAATCATCAACCGGGAATTATCGGAAGGAAGTTATTCCCTGCCATTTGATGCTTCCCACCTCGCCAGCGGCGCGTACCTGTATCGCTTAACTGCCGGAAACCCTTCGGCAGGCTCAAGGCAAGGCTTTATTCAGACCCGAAAAATGATGCTGATAAAATGAAATCTTGGATAGCTTGCCCCGGATTGCCGGGGATTTCATCCCGATAATTCCGGGGATCCGGGATGTTTAAGTCGGGATAAAAGCAGGTAATTACCTGAAAAATCTATCGCGACCAACGTAGATTCTTTCGGAAAAGGCGCTCTCGTTTTTGGGAGCGCTTTTCTTTTTTCCAGGCATTACCTGCTTGCAGCAATTTAACTGCTTCGTTCCAAATTTCCAAATGCTGCATTCCTCAAAAACACAATTTTCATTTTTGCCGCGTCCGCCACACTTCTTTCAGAAAAATGGTTATTTTCGCTAAAAACCTTTAGGGTTTTGGAAACCCTAAAGGTTTCCGGAGGTTTATAATGCTTTTTGCAGGTTTTCTGCATACATTTATCTAAAAAAGTTTTGCGCAATCGCTAATTAAATGTGTATATAATTCGAATATATTTTAAATTCGTAATCTCGTAATTTTTTTTTGTGGAAATTTTTTTTGACAGGATCAACATGATTGATGAGATAATTATTCAGTACCGGACACTTTTGGGAAAGGTGATCAAAAGCGGAGCTTTAGGGCAAATGACGTTACAAAGCGGGAGCTTTGTAACGAGAAATGCTGATTTTTGTTGATACTTGTTGCATCCCGGAACGCCGGGATTGCAACACGATTTTCCAAGAAGCTCTGCTTCAAATTCATGCAATATCGCCCTCGTTCAAAAAGTGTCCGGTACTGAGAGATAATTAAAATTATTTCACCGGATAAAATGATATTTTTTATAAAAAACAGCATGTTAAATGATGCATTTTTTTAATTTTAATCTTGTTCATCCCGTTAATCCTGTCAAAATCTTTATTTAAAGAGCAATGTCTGATCAACCATAACCGGCACATGAGCGAGCACGGCAGCAACGGAAAAATCAAAATAGCGCATATTGTTTACGGGCTGGGCGGCGCCGGGAAAGAATTGGGCATCCTTAAACTGGTTGCGCATCTTGATGCACAGCGGTTTGATTCTTATATCGTGGTGATTACCCACATTAATATGAAGGAGATCAATAGCCTGGATCGCTTTAATATCATCCATTTAAACGTCGGCAAGGGCAACCAGCCTGACCTGCCGCTCAAGCTGGCAAAGGTTTTTCGCAAGCACCGGTTTGATATTATACACACCCATTCCTGGGGCACTTTGCTCGAAGGGGTGATCGGGGCAAAGCTGGCGCGTTCGCCGGCAATTATCCACGGAGAA
>CAYVDX010000759.1:0-2503 GCA_964450485.1 uncultured Calditrichaceae bacterium | reverse complement strand
GGGGGGTGAAATATTACCGTCATAAACTACGTAAAATGAAATCTGCACCCGTAAATATTAGCTGAAATATGCTTATTTTGTAGCCGCGACCATCAAGTCGGTCATGCGTTTGACGAATTCCGTCGGATCGCTCAGGTTGCCTTCCAACAGCGCGGCGCTATCATAAATTTGCAAAATGGCCTGGCGCAAAACCGAATCCGTGCTGCTTCCCATGTTCAGCCGCGACAGGTTTTTGATCAAGGGATGCGCGGTGTTTATTTCAAGAATCCGTTTGGAGCCGGAAAAATCCTTTTGCATGGCTTTCATCATTTTTTCCATTTGTGGGTCCAACCCCTCTTTGCCAACCACCAACGTCGCCGGTGAATCCACCAATCGCTTGGATTCGATCACATCTTCAACCTTGTCGCCCAGGGTTTCCTTGAACACCTTGATCAGCGATTTTGTCAAATTTTCGCTCAGGGCTTCGTCGCTCCGTTTGTCGTCTTTTTTGAGATCAATATCCGCCTGTTCAATGGATTTGATGGGCTTCTTTTCATATTCCGGAATCGACGGAATGATAAAAATATCCGTCGGGTCGGTGAGCAACAAGACTTCGATGTCATTTTTCTTGAAATATTCCAGGTTGGGGGTACGCTCAAGCTGATCGCGGTTTTCTCCGGAAATAAAGTAAATTTCTTTTTGATCAGCGCCCATTCGCGAGACATAATCCTTCAGCGAAGTGAATGACCCTTTGTCGGTCGTGGTTGACTCGAAGCGCAGCAAATTGATGATTCGGTCGCGATTGGTAAAATCCGTGTTAATGCCGATTTTCAGAAATTGGCCGAAATTCTGGTAAAATTTTTGATATTTTCCGGGATCGCTCTTCGCCCAGTCTTCCAGCAAACTCAGTATTTTTTTAACCAAAATATCTTTGATTTTGAACATCGCCGGGCTGCTCTGCGTCACTTCGCGGGAAACATTCAGCGGCAAATCTTCCGTATCCACCACGCCTTTGACAAAGCGCAAATACTCCGGGAGCAGCTCTTTGCAGTCATCCTGAATAAATATTTTACGGGAATAGAGATGCAGCGATTTTTCTTCTTCAATGCGAATATACGGTCCCGGATGGGTCGCCGGAACGAACAGCATCGCTTTAAAATTAACCGCCCCTTCGATGGAAAGATGCAAATGTCCCAGCGGATCCTGAAAATCGTTGGAGATAAACTTGTAAAATTCATTCAACTCCTCCGGCTTAATTTCGCTTTTGGATTTGTGCCAAAGCGCCTCCACGCGATTAAGTTTTTCGCCATTGAGTAAAATGGGAAAATCCACAAAATTGGAGTATTTGTTAATGATATGTTCAACGCGATATTTTTGGCTGAATTCCTGACTTTTCTCGTTCAGCGTGAAATATATTTTGGTGCCGCGGGTCGGTTTATCAATTTCTTCGATCGTAAAAGTGCCCTGTCCCTCGGATTTCCAGCGATAGCCCTTGGAATTTTTATCGGCATGTCGCGTTTCGATAATCACCTCATCGGTAACCATAAAAACCGAGTAAAAACCCACCCCAAATTGCCCGATCATGCTCAAATCGAGCTTCTCTTTATTCTTTTTGAGTTCTTCTAAAAATTCAAGCGTGCCGGAGCTGGCCACTGTTCCTATGCGCTTGATCAGATCGTCCTTGGTCATTCCAATGCCGCTATCCTCAATCGAAAAGGTATGCTTCTTTTCGTCGATGTCGATCTTGATTTCCAGGTTGGCGTCGGGTTCGAGCACCTCTTTGTCCGTCAACATGCGAAAGCGCACTTTGTTTAGCGCATCGGATGCGTTGGATACCAGTTCCCGCAAAAAAACTTCCGGGTGCGTGTACAGCGAGTGAACAATCAACTGTAAAAGCTGTTTCAATTCCGCCTGATATTCGTACTGCTGTGGCTTTTTGGTTTTTGTTGCTGCCATTTTTTCAACTCCTTTTTTAAGTTTATATTTTTCTTAATTTATATAATTTTCAATTAGTAATTCATGTTACGCATTTTGATTAACCGCGGGGTTCTCAGGCGCGCGGCGGAAAAAATTGAGAAAATTAATGAGTTATTCGAAGCCATAACAATTTAAAATAAAATGAGTTAGAAGTATTTTGTATCTCGAATTTATTTTTAATCCTTTTCTCCGCGACTTCTACGCTCTTGGCGGTAAACGGTTGTGCATAACGACAGTGATTCAAAACGGTGCAAATTTAAAAAATGCGTTATCCAAATCCAAACGTCGGTTGAAAAATTGCTTTAATCAGCGAAAGAAATGTTTTATTTTTCGTGTTCAGTATCGGACACCTTTAGGAAAGGGGGGCAAAAGCGGCGCTTTATGAGGAAAATAACGTTACAATGCCCCGATAATCGAGGCAAACAATCCGCTTTGTAAGGAGAATCGCTCATTTTTGTCAATACTTGTTGCATCCCGGAACGCAGGAATTGCAACACGATTTTCCAAGAAGCGCTGCTTCTAATTCACCCAAAATTGCCCGCTTTTA
>CAYVDX010000758.1:0-2510 GCA_964450485.1 uncultured Calditrichaceae bacterium | reverse complement strand
CCGGATGACCGGCTTGACGTATTATCTCGGCTTTGCCAAGGCGTAACTGGTCATCGAAGCGGTGTTCGAGGATTTGGAAATCAAGCAGAAAGTGTTGGCGGAAACCGAAGCGGCGGTGCGCGACGATTGCATTTTTGCCAGCAACACTTCCTCGCTGCCGATCACGCAAATCGCCGCAAATGCCAAACACCCGGAGCGTGTGCTGGGCATGCACTATTTTTCCCCGGTACCGAAAATGCCGCTGCTGGAAATTATCGTCACCGAAAAAACCGCGGATTGGGCAACCGCGACGGCGCGGCAAGTGGGCATCCGGCAGGGAAAAACCGTGATCGTCGTGAATGACGGACCGGGATTTTATACCACGCGCATTCTTTCACCGATGCTGAATGAGGCGCTGCTGCTGCTGGAAGAAGGCGGCGAAATTCGTCACATCGACCGGGTGATGAAACGCTTTGGTTTTCCGGTGGGACCGATCACGCTCATTGACGAAGTTGGCATCGACGTCGGCACGCATGTTTCGGAAGTGTTGGGCAAATTGTTCTCGGATCGCGGCGTCACGCCAAGCGATGTGATGAAAAAAATGAGCGACGCCGGTTTCAAAGGTCGCAAAAACAAAAAGGGATTTTATCACTATCACGATCGCGTTTCCGGTTTTCAAAAGCTATTGGGCAAAAAGAAAAAAGAAGTGAACAGCGCGGTTTATCGTTTTTTTGGCGGGCAGCATCGCAAAAAATTGGATGAAAAAGATATTCAAAACCGATTGTCGCTGGTGATGATCAACGAAGCCGCCCACTGCCTGCAGGAAGGCATTTTGAGCACGCCGCGCGATGGCGACGTGGGTGCAATTTTCGGGCTGGGCTTCCCGCCGTTTTTGGGCGGCCCGTTTCGCTATCTCGACCGGATCACCGTGGCAGCGGCATTAAAAATGTTGGAAGACCTCGAACAAATCCACGGCGCGCGTTTTACGCCGGCGCGGATCATCCGTGATTATGCAAGGCAAAACAAGAAATTTTATGACGCCTGATGTTTTTTGGCAGAGGCATTCATTTGAGCGCCCCTCTGTTTTATGAACCACCCTTCAATTAAAATAAATCTCAAAATCCTTGCGGTAGGTCAATTTGTTTTTCCCTAAACTGCATAACTTTTGGCAGCTATGAATAAATATGGGGTCAATGAAAATTCACATAAAACCGCTAAATACAGCCCGCGCTTCTATCGAAAGAATAACGCAGATAATCCCCGCCTTTTTAATAACTTAAGACGTGTTAAAGGAATAACATGAGCACACACTATTTTACGGATGATCACGAACAGCTCCGCGAAGAAATCCAGCAATTTATCGAGAACGAAATCACAGAAGACGTTCTCGATCAAGAACAAATTCAAGCAAAAACCTGGCGTAAATTCGGCGCAACATCGTTTTTGAAGCTGGGGCTTTCGGAGGAATTTGGCGGAAGAAAAGCCGATTTTTTTCATGTAACGATTTTTTTGGAAGAACTCGCCCGCATCGGATTGGGCCGGTTTAACGAATCAATCGCGACCCACTATCTGACACTTACTTATATTTCCAAATACGGCAGCCGTTTTTTAAAGCGCAATTATCTGACCCCCGGGATGAAAGGTGAAAAAATCGGCGCGTTGGCAATCAACGATCCTTCCGGGAGCAGCGACGCTTCGAATTTGCATATTACCGCCATTCATGAACAGCAAAATTACCGCATCAACGGGCAAAAACCGTTTGTAACGAATGGCAGAAGCAGTGACTTTTTGGTGTTTGCCTGTCGAACAGATCCCCACGCCGGCCCCGGCGGCATCAGTTTATTCGTCGTGGATCGTGAAACCCCGGGATTTTCCCGCCGTGAATTAAAAATGTTGGGAAATCAAAACGCGGACATTGCGGAAGTTGCTTTCGGAAACGCCAAAATTCCCATGACCCAGATGATCGGGCAGGAAAATATGGGATTTTATTATATCAATGAATGTTATTTGTTGGAACGGTTGCTGGCAGCAGTGATGGCGCTGGGCAATGCCGAATATTGCCTGGAGCAAACCCTGAAGCACGTGTCACACGTCGAAAGCCGGCGATCATCGTTTAGCCTGTCCATATCACTGCGTCAGCAGTTCAGCGCGTTGGCGTCAGAGCTTGAAGCGGCGCGGCAGCTCACCTACTACGCCGGGTGGCTTTACGAGGAAGGCTTGCAGTCCATTAAACACAGCTCGATGGCCAAGCTTCGCGCGACGGAAGTTTACAAAAAAATCAGCGACGCCTGTTTGCAAATTTACGGGATCGACGGCGCGGCAGACAGCCAAAGTGTCGCACAAATGTTTCGCGATGCGCGGATGAGCACGCTGCTGCACGGCTCATCGGAAGTCATGCGGGAAATTATCGCCAGGCTCATCATTGACAGCAAAGGCTACAACGCGCCGGTTCGCTCCTTACCCGAACAGACCACGACCCGAAAAACCGAAGCACGGCAAAAAAAATCATCGCCCGGCGATGCTCAAGCTGA
>CAYVDX010000757.1:0-2513 GCA_964450485.1 uncultured Calditrichaceae bacterium | reverse complement strand
CCAAAAAACGGGCGTCTCAGACAAAAATTCCGCCAAAAACAAATAACCTAATAAATCAAATGGTAATACACCCGGCATTGGGTTCTTCAAAATATTGATGCTACACAAATACAATGCGCCAACAAGCTATTTTGCCTGCTTTTCAACCCGCCACACCGAATCAACAAAATATTTTTTCGAGTCGTATAGCTGCTTCTCTATTGCGTAGCCGGTTGACTCTGCCAGGTTAATGATGTCGGATTCCAAAAATTTATAGGAATACTCGGTATGAATTGGCTCCCATTCTTTAAATGAGAACCGCTGTCCGATGTCTTTCACAAATACTTCCTGCGCTTCAAGGCTGACCAAATAGCTTTCCATTGCCCCGGAAAAAACATTATAGGTTGCAAAAAAACGAAAACGGTTCAAATCAAAATTGCCGCCCAATTCTCGATTGATCCGCCGCAGTAAATTCAAATTGAATTTTGCGGTAACACCCTGGGCGTCGTTGTACGCACTCAACATCAAGTCAATGTCTTTTTTAAAATCAAAGCCCGTGACCACGATATCGTCATTGTTCAAGCTGTTCCATAACGTTCGCAAAAAAGCTTTTGCCTGTGATTTGCTAAAGTTTCCAAGATTTGACCCCAAAATCAATACGATATTACGCCGGTCATTCGATGTTGACAGCCATTTTAATCCTTCGAAGTATTCGGCAACCAAACCGAAAATATCCAGACCGGTAAATTTTTGTTTCATCGAACGGGTAAGCGTTTGCATTGCCGCTTCCGAAATATCAACCGGCACATAGCGAAAATCCAGACCGTTTTTTTGAAAATGCTCGATCAAAATACCGGTCTTTAAACCGTCGCCAGCGCCCAGTTCAATGATATTGAATGCTTCATTTGAGACAAATTGGCTAATGGTTTCTTTGTGAGTCTGCAAAATTTCATATTCGCAATTGGTTAAATAGTATTCCGGAAGTCCCATAATCTCTTGAAATAGCCGGGAGCCCTTGTCATCATAAAAATATTTCGACTGAAGCCGTTTGGGATGTTCAGACAAACCGTTTAGCACATCCAATGCGAACGCTTTGTTTGAATAAATGGCGTCTTTTAAATCTTCCGGCGCCAGAATTTTATATAATCGCTTCATAACAGTTTGCCTGTATTGTTGGTTTAATGTAAATAAAAACAATAACTTGTAAGTTTTATTACAGTCCGTGATATTCAAAAGCAAATAACACCACATCTGTTTGCCTGGTAATATCTGAACGATTCACCGCAAATTAGCGGCGTTGATGATCAATTGCAAGGGTATTTCGCAAGCGGCGGCGCGAAAAAGGTGTTGGTAAATTTGATGCCTATGATTATAATGGCAGGGTCAGCGAACATGCGCTGATTATTTTGGGGTGCAGATTTCATTTTACGTAGTTTATGACGGTAATATTTCACCCCCCGGCACGCCGGGAGTGACATATTTGGAGGTAGTAATTACGTTAAACCGAATCGACACCCTTATTTTGTAACTTTTTAAACTTCACAACAATCAAACTTTATGTTGGGTGATGGATAAAGAAAAAATAAAAGACCTTGTCAAAGGCGCAAAATCCGGCGATGATGGTGCGTTTACAGAACTCGTTGAAATATACAGCGATCGAATTTATAACCTGGCGTTGCGAATTTTACACAGAAATGATGACGCCGCGGATGTCGTGCAGGAAACCTTTGTAAAAGTTTACGAAAAAATCAAAACGTTTGACGGACGCGCTGATTTCTTCACATGGCTATATCGCATCGCGACCAACGAAAGCCTGATGAAGCTGCGCAAGGATAAACGAACGGTATTATCTGATGAAGTGATCGAAACGTATTACGATCGCCCGAACAGTGTTGAAATTCAGGAATGGCAAAGTTTTCCGCTGAACAATATGCTCACGCGGGAGTTTCGCGCACATTTAGATAGGGCCGTCGATTCGCTTCCGGAAATATACCGCTCTGTATTTGTTTTGCGAGATTTGGAAAATATGTCCACGAGGAAAAACAGCAAAATTTTGGAAATTACCGAGACAAATGTAAAAGTGCGCTTAAAGCGGGCCAGAATGTTTTTAAGAGAAAAATTAGCTGAATATATGCATGAACTTACCGGAGTAGAATAGATCATGGCTCAGCATTCAAAAAAAATAGTGAATGAACTTTGCAACTATTTAGGGTATGAACTGGATGGCTGCATGTGCCAGGAGCTGCACAATTACGTCCAGGCGCACCCGGAGCTTCAAATTTATATTGATTCGGTTAAAACCACGGTCAAGGTCTGTAAAGAAGCCTATAAAGAAGAGACGCTCCCCGATGATGTGAAAAAAGATATCATTTCAAAAATCAAGAAACGCTGTCAAACATCCCCCAAATAACCCCCCTGTTTATTTATTTCACTAAGGATCGGTAAAAAAATAACGGGTTAAGTTTGAAATGTCATTCCGACAATCTTTCATGCCGATTTTTGAATTTAACAACTTTTTTTTGATCATTCCTAAA
>CAYVDX010000756.1:0-2517 GCA_964450485.1 uncultured Calditrichaceae bacterium | reverse complement strand
GGCCTTCACCGGTCAGTATGACGGCAACACCGAAGTGTTTTTGATGCCCGCCGAGGGCGGATCGCCCACACGCCTGACCATCACCGCCACGCTGGGGCGCGACGATGTGGCCGACCGCATGGGGCCCAACAACATCGTGATGACCTGGACGAACAAGAGCAACGAAATCGTTTTCCGCTCGCGGATGCGCTCGTTCAACAGCTTTATCGGCTCACTCTACGCCGTGAAAACGGACGGCGCGCTGCCCCGCCAAATTCCGGTGCCGCGCGGCGGGTTTTGTTCCTTTTCACCAGATGATTCCAAAATGGCTTACAACCGCGTTTTCCGGGAATTCCGCACCTGGAAACGCTATCGCGGCGGCATGGCCGACGACGTCTGGGTTTTCGATTTCAACACCGGCGCACTGGAAAACATCACCGATAATCCCGCACAGGACATCATCCCGATGTGGGCCGGCAACAAAATTTATTATCTCTCCGACCGCACCGGACGGATGAATCTCTATTCCTACGATTTGACCAGCAAAGAAACAACGCAGCACACCGAATTCACGGATTACGACGTCAAATTTCCCTCGCTGGGACCGGACGCGATCGTTTTTGAATACGGCGGTTACGTGTATCGCTTCGATTTGGCGACGCAATCCACGGCCAAAGTGGACATCCAAATCCGGGAAGATTTCAACAGCGGGCGCGGCGGCTTGATCAGCCTGAAGGATAAAGTGAGCAATTTTGAAATCTCGCCGGACGGCAAGCGGGCGCTGTTCGGGGCGCGCGGCGAAGTGCTCACCGTGCCGGCGGAACACGGCGTCACCCGCAATTTGACCAACACCTCCGGCGTGCACGAGCGCGATTCCAAATGGTCGCCGGACGGCAAGTGGATCGCCTACATTTCCGATGCTTCCGGAGAAAACGAAATTTACATCGTTCCCCAGGACGGCAAAGGCGCGGCCCGGCAGTTGACCCGCGGCGCGGATACCTATTATTACCAAATTTATTGGTCGCCGGACAGCAAAAAGCTGCTCTGGGGCGATAAAAAACTGCGGCTGCGCTACGTGGACATCAACACCCAAAAAATCACTGAAGTGGCGCAGGCAAAATTCTGGGAAATGCGTCAATACACCTGGTCGCCGGACAGCAAATGGATCGCTTACACTTATCCCGACGAGAATACCCCGCAATCGATTGTTAAATTGTATTCGCTGGCAAACCGGCAAACTTATGCCGTCACCGAAGGCTGGTATGACGCCAACAGCCCGGCGTTCAGCAATGACGGCAAATACCTGCTTTTCGCTTCCAGCCGCGATTTCAACCCGATTTATAGCTGGACGGAGTGGAATCACGCGTACCAGGACATGGAACGGGTGTATTTGGTCACGCTTTCCAAAGAAACCCTTTCGCCATTCAAGCCGGAAAATGATGAAGTGGCGGTAAAAACCACGACCTCCGGCGATCAGAAAAAAGATAAAAAGAAGAAAAAAAGCGGTAAAAAAGACGCGAAAAAAGCGACGGGCTTGACCGTGAAAATCGATGTTGACGGCATTCACGAGCGCGTGATCGGCTTGCCCATTGCCGCGGCAAGTTACGGCAATCTCGCCTGCATCGACGGCAAGGTTTATTACAATCGCAATGGCAGCGCGGACAAAAAACCGCTGCTGCTGATGTACGATTTGAAAAAGCAAAAAGAAACCGAGTTGGGCAATATCAACGGCTATGAAATTTCCGCGGACGCCAAAAAAATGTTGATCAGCCAGAGCGGCAAATACGCGATCATCGATCTGCCGAAAGGCAAAATCAAGGCGGATAAATATCTCGATTTATCCGGGATGCAAATGCGGCTGGATCGCCACGCCGAGTGGACGCAGATTTTTAACGAATGCTGGCGGCAAATGCGCGACTTTTTTTACGCCCCGAACATGCACGGGCTGGACTGGCCGGCCGTGCGCGAAAAATACGCGCCGCTGGTGAAATACGTCAATCATCGCAACGATTTGACCTACATTATTGGCGAAATGATCGGCGAGTTGAGCGTGGGTCACGCGTATGTGGGCGGCGGCGAGCGTCCCCGGCCGGCGCGCATGAAAACCGGGCTTTTGGGTGCGGAATTGACGCAGGATTCACAATCAAAATACTATCGCATCGCGAAAATTCTCAAGGGCGAAAACTGGGGCAAACCGCGGCGTTCTCCGCTGACCGAAATCGGCGTGAATGTTTCGGAAGGCGATTACATCATTGCCGTGAACGGACAGCCGACCAACGCGATGAGCAATATTTACGAATCGCTGCTGAACACGGCCGGGAAAGAGGTTATTCTGACGGTTAATTCGCAGCCGTCGCCGCGGGGCGCTCGCGATGTGATTGTCACGCCGATTGCCAGCGAAGCATCGTTGTATTATTACAATTGGGTGCGGAAAAATATTGAAAAAGTGAACAAAGCCAGCGGCGGCAAGGTCGGCTACATTCATATCCCGGATATGGGCCGCAACGGGCTGAATGAATTCGTGAAACATTATTACCC
>CAYVDX010000755.1:0-2520 GCA_964450485.1 uncultured Calditrichaceae bacterium | reverse complement strand
TATTGAGCGCGCCAACGCGGTTTAGCGGCAGTCGAACAACCCGTGATTGTTCTGCAAGCGCTTGCAGAATGGACTGACGAATCCACCACACTGCATAAGAGATGAATTTAAAGCCGCGCGTTTCATCAAACCTTTTGGCGGCTTTGATAAGCCCCAGGTTGCCTTCGTTAATCAGGTCGCCTAATGAAAGCCCCTGGTTCTGGTATTGTTTGGCAACGCTGACGACAAAACGCAGATTCGCTTTGGTGAGTTTTTCCAATGCAATTTGGTCGTTTTGTTTAATGCGCTGGGCTAAGTCAATTTCCTCTGCGGGGGTTAACAACGCCACTTCGCCAATTTCCTGAAGATACTTATCTAAAGATTGACTTGCACGACTTACAGATCCTCTTGCCATTCTTCTTCCATTCCCTCCGTTTATCATTAAAAATTTCAGGATTTCGTAATACTTAACAATCCCTTGCTACTGATACCGATTGAATCGGTGTTGAGTTCCGAAGAAAGACGATTCATCTTTTCCAGAAACGCTTTATAACGCGCGTCTTTCAACGGCTCGGGGCGAAAATCAACTTCTTTATTGTAAACATTTATCGGTATTAACTGGGCGATTGTTTCACCGGGTTCGCGCAATGTCAGTCTGAACAAAAAGCTATCCCGGGCGCTTTCACTGTATGATCCAAAGATAAAATTGCCCAATGAATAAACGATATATTTTCCTTTGTAATTTTCAATGCCTTGCACAATGTGCGGATGATGTCCCAAAATCAAATCAGCGCCGCTATCGATCAGCCGGTGACCGAATTTGATTTGATACGGCTTCGGCTGCTCCTTCAATTCCGCGCCCCAATGACAGGCCACGATGACAAAATCCACGGTTTGCTTCAATGCTTCTACATCCGCGAATACGAATGATTCATACGGAAAACAGGCGCCCGCGGAAGTATCCGTCGCCCAAAATTCCTCCGGAAATGTGAGACTGTATGAAAAAAAGCCAATCCGTTTGCCCTTGACTTCGATTATCGTCGATTTGCGGGCTTCCTTTAGGTTGAATCCCGCCCCGGCGTATTTGATATTGTTCTTTTTCAGCACCTCAATCGTCTCGCGCAGGCAGTCTGCGCCATAATCCATGGTATGATTATTTGCCAGGCTGACCAAATTTACGCCGCCCTGAAGCAAAACATTGACAAGCGCCGGTTTAACGCGAAAAGTAAATCTTTTGTCAAAAGCCGCGCCGGTCGTGCCGAAGGGCGCTTCCAAATTTGTGAAAAAGATATCCGCGCCGGAAATTTCGTTTTGCAACCGCTGAAACGGGTAAGCGTACCCGCTATCAGAGATTATCTCTTCAGCCCATGAACCCATCATCGTGTCGCCGCTGCCCAGAATAACGACTTCCCGTGATTGGCCGTTCACCGCGATCGCGAAAAACAGCAGTGAAATTGTAATGCGCGGAAAATGTAATTTTAACCGTTTCAGGCTGATTTCCTCGTTGCTAAACTCGTTTTTATTCATTTAATACAATTTGGATGATCCGCTTCATCGTTTGTTACACGCTATCTAAAATTTCCGATCGCTAGAAATCGCAACCAAAGAAGTCATCGGAGTAAACAATTCCAAACTTGATAAATCTTGCTTTTTCAGTCCGGGGAAAAAAGATGCACAATTTTTTGAACATGAAAAGAGATGGAATCGTCAACATCGAAAAACTGTCGATAAAATCACCGCGATAATTAGGGGATAAGTGGTTGTGCTACTAAATTTTCCCAAAGCTTTAAAGTTTATTAAAAGAATTTTTGAAAGTCCACATTTTTTTAATAAACCACAAAAAGCGCCGGCGGGAAATGACGGAAATCAATTTTTGGGGATATATTCCGTTAAAACGACGGTTGTTCCTTCAGCGGTGGGGTTAATTTCAACTTCATCGATCAGGTTTTTGACAAGAAATATGCCGCGCCCGTTTTGCCGCCAGAGATTTGCCGGATCGGTCGGGTTGCCGATCTCGGCCGGATCAAAGCCGCTCCCCTGGTCGATGACGGAAACAGTAACCCGGTCGGCATAATAAACGACCTTGATGGTTACTTTTTTGCCCGGCGAAAATTTGTTCGCGTGAATAATGCCATTGTTTACCAACTCGGTGATGGCAATCGCCATGTTGTCGCTTTGGTCCTCGCTCAGGTTTGCTTTTTTGCAAAATCGCATCACAAATTTTTCTACTTTTGGCAAATACGATTGATCGCTGGGGATGACCAATTGATCGCTTTTGAGTGGTTGAGTACCCGGCTTTATTTCCATTGATACAAAATCCGTTGTTATTTCTGTATTTTCCAATTTCAGTAACGGACACTTTTGGGAATGGGGGGCAAAAGCGGCGCTTTAGGGGAAAACAACGTTACAAAGCCCCGAAAATCGGGGTAAACATTCCGCTTTGTAATGAGAATCGCTCATTTTTGTCAATACTTGTTGCATCCCGAAGCGCCGGGATTGCAACACGATTTTCCAAGAAGCTTGTATGGTGACAAATGGCGC
>CAYVDX010000754.1:0-2526 GCA_964450485.1 uncultured Calditrichaceae bacterium | reverse complement strand
ACCGTTATCTCTCATAAAAAAAACAAAAACACGTGTTGCTAACACAAAAATAAACACGTATTTTTGAGATAAAAAAAATTGAGATAAGAAAATATGAATACGAAATTAACATTAACGATTCAAAAGGAAGTGATTCAAATTGCAAAGGAATATGCCAAAGAAAAAGGACAAAGTCTTTCGGAGTTAGTCGAAAATTACTTCAAATTAATTACCGTAAATAGAAGGGAAATTAAACCGGAAGAACTATCTCCACGAATCCGGAGATTAAGAGGGGTAATCAAAGTGAGTGGAAAATTGGATTATAAACAAATATTAACAGAAGAATTGTCAAAAAAATATGGTATCTAAATTATTTATTGATTCGGATGTCGTAATTGATTTTTTCACAGATAGGGAACCGTTTGCAAATCCCGCGAGCGAAATTTTTGATTTAAATGAAAAAGGGAAATTACGGCTTTACTTATCCGCGGTCAGCATAAATAATATCTACTACATTGTCAGAAAGTATTTAGGACATAAAAAGACAATCGGAATAGTGGAAGCGCTTACGGAAATGACAGAGATTGTAGGAACAACTCGAAAAGAAATAATCCAAGCCTTAAAAAATAACTTCAAGGAATACGAGGATTCCGTACAATATTCGACAGCTTTGACAATTGATGGGATTGAAGCGATAATTACTCGAAATGTAAAAGATTATAAGAACTCAGAGATTGCCGTACTCACACCATTGAATTATTTAAAAATGAAAGAAAAAAACGAGAGCTAACAAAGTGCAAAACGGCAATAGCGGCTCTGCGTTTGCACCGACCGTTACTCACAAACTTCCACCTACTGATTAAAAAGATTCTCTCCAAACTGTTTTCGCCCGGCATAATTCCGCCTGATCGCCTGCGCGAATTAATTGATGAACCCAATGGCGGTCATCCTGTCGCGCCAAATTTACCTCGATCACATCATCCCACAACGCCTCGGCAAGATAGTTGATTTCCAACGCCGCAAGGCGGCGCCGCCGCAAAAAATCCGCTGACAGACTGTCCACAATCCAATCGACATAGCGGATGTTGTTGGTATGACCGTTCATGTCCAAATCCTGGTAACGCACCCGCACGGTTTTCGATAAAGCGGCGGCAGGGGTTTCCCGAATGCGTTTGAGCTTTTCGGGAAACATTTGCTCGGTGTGATCTTTGTATTCGCGGTCAAAATATGTTGCAACCCGCTGCGGCCGGCGGGTTTGCACGTCAAAGACAAACCAGGTGGAGGTCGCCTTGCCCAGCATTTTCCGGTTTTGATCCAATATTTTGTAATCGCGATACCAAAACAGGCGATCATGCCCGATTGACCAGGTTTGCACGGTGATGGCGTCTCTCCATTTTGGAAATTGCTCGACCTGGATTAGCTGCCGGGACAGAATCCACGCCAGTTTTTTTTCCATCAGCGCTTCGTAACCCAGACCATGAAAATCGGCGTGATTCCAGGCGGCTTCCTGCATCAACTGGCAGAGATCCGAGATGCGCAGCCTTCGCCGGGCATTCACCTGGTACGCGCAAATGTTAAAAGATTCTTCCCACAAATTCATTATTTCCCCGCCGTTTTTTCGATAACATCGTACACCACAATTTTTGCCAGCAAGGGCATCAGCTTTTCTTTTACGATGCGCACATGTGATTCATGCGCGATATAGCGGTTCATGTCCGCAACGCTGCCGAAGGACATGATCACGCCGACGTCAAAGCTGTCGTCCACAATTGCCCGCTCGCTGGGGAGCGCCTCGCCGACCCGCACTTGCAAAACCCCGGGTATTTCGGCGAATTTCCGGCTTTCGACGATCACCTTTTGGCGCTGCGCTTCGTTGCCGTGATCCTTCAGCCAGCACAAAACCACATGTTCGATGCGTTGGGCGTCGGGCGCATCCGGCGATTTTTCGGCGCATGCAAAAAGGCAAAGGGAAAATATGATGACAAGCAGCGATTTGGGTCTCATTGTGCAGTCCTGTTTTGATGATGAATGAAAAATAAAATAAGCAATAAATTATGATTATTCAAATAACCCATCTTGCAAAAACCGAATGTTTATTTTTCCTAAAAAAGTAACGATTCAGCCGCGGATGTACGCAGATTATCGCGAATGACTTAATTGTTATTAACCTCTTACATTACGAATTTTCAGGTTTTAAAGGTTTAGGCGGAATGATTTGTTGGCAGAATCATAAAAAAATAATCATTCCGCCCCTGATTATTCTGCCAAAAAACGAATTTATGAACGAATCCGCTTAAGACATTTGTTTTTATGATTTATAAGTATCATCCGTGTTTATCCGTGTATATCCGTGGCTGAAAAAAAAGTAAAGTCGGCTTGACATTTTGCTAAAAAATCATTATAATTGTAAAGCAGGCTTTACAGTGAGAGTTTTAATGAAAAAAGATAAAGTTAGCAATCGCGTAAAAGAATTTCGACAGCAGGCAAATTTAACCCAGGAGGGGTTGGCAAAAGCGGTGGGTGTTTCGCGCCAGAGTATCATTTCCA
>CAYVDX010000753.1:0-2532 GCA_964450485.1 uncultured Calditrichaceae bacterium | reverse complement strand
CCGAAACGCGGTGGAACTGTTTAGCGGTTATTTGCAAATTCAGCGGGAAGGCTACCAGGCGTCGCCCACGCTGCACAAAAGCTTTCGCTTTGACAAAAAAATTCGCAAATCCTGCGAAGATCAGCCGCAAATTACCGGGTACACGCCAAGAATTGTCGGCGACGGATTGATCAGCTTTCGCGACAACTCGCTGGGCGCGGCGATTTTGGCCATCGATCCCCAAACGGAACCGGCCGTATCGACGCTGCTGAACAAGCTGAACGCCGGGCGAATGTTTGCATCCGACACGACGGATGAAATTGTCGTGGGATACAAGCTGCTGGAAAATCTGAAAACAGAAATCGGCGACACCGTGGTCGTGCTGTCGCAGGGCTTCGATGGGTCATTGGGAAATTTGAAATTTCGGATCATCGGCACGCTGAAAACCGGCGCGCCGGCGTTGGACCAGGGCGCGGTGGTAATGGGATTGAGCACGGCGCAAAACCTGCTCTCCCTGTACGGGCGGATCAGCATGATTGCCATTTCACTGGCGCGTTTGGATGACATCGACGTTGTGCAAAAACAGCTAAACGACGCGCTTTCCGGGCGCAAATTGACGACGCTGCGCTGGAATCAAATCATGCCTGAACTTCAGCAAGCCATAGAAATGGACAACATTGGCGGCAAGCTGTTTTTGGCGATTCTGCTGTTAGTTGTGGCGTTTGGCATCACCAACACCGTGCTGATGTCGGTCACGGAACGGTTTCAGGAATTCGGGGTGACCCTGGCCATCGGCATGCCGCAGAAAAAGCTGGTTTCACTCGTTTTCATCGAGACGATTCTGATGACGCTGGTGGGGCTGGCATTCGGCAATTTGCTGGCGATGGGCATCAACGCATATCTCACGCAGCATCCCATTGTTTTTGGCGGCGAGTACGCCGAACTCTACCAGGAATACGGATTTTTGCCGCGGCTCCAATCGACTCTGCAGCCGGATATTTTTATCAATATTACCGTCGTGGTGTTGATCATTGCCCTGATTGCCTGTCTTTATCCGCTGGCAAAGGTTTACCGGCTGGCGCCGCTGAAGGGAATACGATACACGTAACCGGGGCGTGAAGACGTGATGCGTGATCACGAATCACGTCTTCACGCATCACGCGCTATGTCTTCCAGCGGCGAAACGGTCATCAACAAGCTCTTTAATAACAGAATGTTAGATATTGTTTGGATAAACCCATGTTAATCAAGCTGGCCTGGCGAAATATTTGGCGCAATTCGCGTCGTTCCATCATCGTGCTGACCTCGATCATCGTCGGGTTGGTTGCGGTCGTGCTTTACGATGCGCTTTCGGTCGGGATGATTCAGCAAATGCTGGATAACCAGATTGGCGCGCACACGGCGCATATTCAGATTCACAAACAGGGCTTTAACGACAACAAGCTGGTGCAAAATTATGTGCCGGATTCCCGTCGCGTGGCGCAAGTATTGGCGGATGCCTCCGGCATAAAAGCGTTTAGCCCGCGGGTGATCACTTTCGGCATTCTCAGCAGCGCAACCAATTCTTCCGGCGTCTCGATGATCGGCATTGATCCCGAAAAAGAAGCGCGGGTTACGACCATCAAAAAATCGCTGGTGGAAGGGCGCTATCTCTCCGGCAAAATGCACGAAATTGTCATCGGAAAAAAATTAGCGGAAAAGCTGGAAGTCAAGTTAGGCGACAAGGTCGTGGCAATGGCCTCGCGGCTGGATGGCAGCATCGGTTCGGATGTTTTTCGGGTGATGGGAATTTTCGAAACATTCAGCTCGGAATTTGACAAAACATCGATGTACATCAGCATCGGAAATGCCCGGAAAATGCTCGGACTTGGACAAAATATTTCCGAATTTGCCGTCATTGTGGATAATTTGCAGCAAATTTCCCGGGTTAAAAATGATGTGATTCGAAAAATTAATCCCAAAAAATCAGCGCCGGAATATGAAGTATTCACTTACCGGGAATTGCTCCCGCTGCTGGTGATGCAGGTGGATGTTTATCGCGAATCGATCATCATTTTTTACGGAATTGTCGCGCTGGCCATGGCCTTCGGCATCATCAATACCATGCTGATGTCTGTTTTTGAGCGCATCAACGAATTCGGCGTTTTGATGGCAATGGGGATGAAAAATCGCCGTCTGTTCGCCATGATTTTGCTGGAAGCTTTCTTTTTGGGCGCCATCGGCACGCTGGTCGGCTTTGGTTTGAGCTACCTGCTTTACCTGCCGCTGGCGAATACCGGGATTGATTTGAGCAATTTTTCCGCGGGCTTGAATTCCTTTGGCGTCGGCACGGTAATTTACCCGGTGCTGACATTCACCGGCGCGATGAACGCGTTGCTGGTTGTGCCGGTGATGGCAATTTTAGGCGCAATTTACCCGGCGTTAAAAGCGATGCGGCTGGAGCCGATCAGCGCTATTCGGCATGTGTAGCTTGTCCCGATAACTGCATCCCGACCCGTCGCATGCGCGTAAACCTTAAGGATTTTCTATCGTCCCTACGGGACTATGCAAGGG
>CAYVDX010000752.1:0-2537 GCA_964450485.1 uncultured Calditrichaceae bacterium | reverse complement strand
TACTTTTTACTTTTTACTTTTTACTTTTTACTTTTTACTTTTTACTTTTTACTTTTTACTTTGAAATCCGGAGTTTTTTAATGGATAAAAATAATTACGTCAACTTTACCCCTGAAGATCTGCAAGGGTTTGGCGCGAATGAAGAACTCTCAACGGTTGATTATACCCGTTATATCAACATTATAAAAAAGCGAAAATGGTGGATTGTACTGATTACTTTCGTTGTAGCAACGCTTTGGGTGGCACAAAACTATTATTTCTTCAAAGCGCAATATACCACAACCGCCATCATCCAGTTTACCCGATCAGAAAAACAAAGCCCGGTTGGGAATTTTGATAATACAAAAGTTGAAGGTCGCGTCGAGATTCTCAAAACAAAGAATTTTCTGGGCAGGGTGGTGGATTCCTTGCATCTCAACTTTAAGCTAAAATACCCGGATGAATTTCGCAGCAAAGTTTTCAAGGAAATTAATATCACTGAAAATGCGCTTTATGGTTCTTATCGCATCACGCGTGCCGGAAATGATTTCAAGCTCTACCGGGTTAAAAAGGATGAGGATGATAATGAAATCACCAACCTTCTATTGACCCATCCGCTTGGTGAGGATCGTTATTCTCAGCTTAATTACCAGGGATTTAACCTGACGTTTCGGAACTCTATGCTTGATACACACAAAAAAATTGACTTCAGCTATGCCCCTTCAAGATCAGCGATTAGGAGCCTGAAACGCAATCTGCGCCCGGAGTTGGATGAATCCGAAACCATTTTATACATCCAGAATAAACATAAAGACCCCTACCTGTGCACGGAAATCACCAATGCAATGGCCACGCTTTTCATTCGCTATATTTCCGAATTCAGTCACTTACACACCGATGTTATGATTGTATCGCTTGCAAAACAGCTTGAAACCGCCCGCCGGGAATTAGATGCGTCTGAAAAAATCCTGAAAGATTTTCGCCAGCAAAATCCCTATGTTTATGTGGAACGCAAAGGTGAGCGATCCATCAAAGAAGCAAGCGGCGTAGCGGATAAACTCGCTGAACTTGAGCGAAACCTTTCGTTTATCACCGGCTTACTCGAAAAACGCCGCCAGGTTGAAACATTTGAAGATGCCAATTTTGTTTACCAGGAAATTCTCTCTTTCCTGGACGCCGAGCGCGTGCCCGGCGCATCGATTTTTTCCTTGCAATACCTCAACTTCGTCAATGAACGCCAAAACCTGTTGGATCAATTACTGCCGCCGCAGAACCTGGAAGTCGTAAAAATTACCCAAAAAATCGAAAACCTACGCAAACAGATCGATCAAAGCGCGCAACGCTATATTACCGATACTCGCAAACGTAAGGCCCAATACGCCCAACAATTGGGAACCGAACAGCGAAATTTAAGAGCGCTGCCCAAAACAGAGCTAAAATTTGCCGAATTACAACGCGATCACGATACAAAGGCCAAAATTGTAAACGACATCCTGGAAAAATACAACGAAGCCAAAATTTTTCAATCCACGGTTTTGCCAAAAGCAACCCTGATTGATGAAGCAGAACGCCCCCGGGTCATTTCAAGCACCCCTTCGCTCAAAACGATAATGACCGGTTTAATCCTGGGGTTGATCCTGAGCGTCGGTTTATTTGTCGGCATGGAAGTATTCGATCAAACCATCAAAAGCCCCAAGGAAATTAAAGACAACCTGAAACTGCCGGTTCTGGTGACAATTCCCTGGATTGACAAAACAAAATTAAAAAGTGAGGCTGAGAACAGCGCGAATAATAATGATAACGGCAAATTCGACGCAAACCTGATCACCAGGGATTATGCCCCGACGCTTGAGAATGAAGTCCTTCGCCGACTGCGGGTTAAGCTAACCCCAACCGATAGCAGTCAGCAATTGACCATTCCCATCACCAGCTTAAATCCAAATGCCGGTAAATCTTTCATTTCCAGCAATTTGGCCATCACTTTCTCTCAACAAAAACGCTTGACCCTGCTCATTGACGGAGACATTCGCCGCGGCGTGCTGCACAGTTCATTCGGTTGTAAAAAGACGCCCGGATTAACAGATTTTTTACTCAGCAACTGCACGGTTAATGCGGAGAACATCGCTAAAATTATCCAAAAAACCTATATTCCCAATCTGTTTATGATTACCGTGGGAAAGCCGGTGCCCAATCCTCTGGAAATCCTCAGTAGCCCGCGCATGGAAGCGCTCTACCTGTTTCTGAAAGATAATTTTTCCACCATCATCATCGATACCCCGCCCTTTGGACTGGTCCCGGATGTGTTTGTGCTCAAACGCTTCATCAAAGAAGTGCTATTGGTCATCCGTTTTGAATCCACCAATATGAATCAACTCAAAGACAGGCTGAACGATTTTGACGAAAACGAAATGAGCATTAAAGGTGTGGTTTTTAACGGTTCGGAAACGGAACACCGCCGCTACGGGAAATATTACAAATATTCCTATTATACTTATTGATCTTTCGTAGTTGTGTAGCAAGCGTTATGAAAGCCGTTGAAACGGCTGCAAAACATTCAG
>CAYVDX010000751.1:0-2538 GCA_964450485.1 uncultured Calditrichaceae bacterium | reverse complement strand
CGCACATTTATCCGCCCGGATCAATACACCCGCGATGAATCCGTCCGCCAAAAATTCAACCCGTTGAAGGATTTTTTCACCGGAAAAAAGATCGTTTTGGTGGATGATTCCATTGTGCGCGGCACCACGATTCGCAAGCTGGTGCGCATGGTCAAAGGCGCCGGCGCGGCGGAAGTGCATCTGCGAATCGGCTCGCCGCCGGTCACCCATTCCTGCTATTACGGCATCGACACGCCCAACCGGGATAAGCTGATCGCCAATAATATGAGCATCGAAGAAATTCGCGATTACCTGGGCGCGGATTCGCTGAAGTATCTGAAAATAGAAGACCTGCGAAAGTGCGTCAAACAGGCCGATAAATTTTGTTACGCCTGTTTTAACGGCAATTACCCCATCCCGAAAGCGCGCTGAAAATGGACATTATTCGACTGAACAACATGATTTTTTACGCCCATCACGGCTATTACAAAGCGGAACGGGAGTTGGGGCAAAAGTTTGAGGTTGACGTGGTGATGGATTGCGATTTCAGCGCGGCGGTCAAAACCGACCGGCTGGAAGAAGCGGTGAATTACCGCGATGTTTACAACCGCGTCGCCGTGATTTTTAATAGCACAAAATTTACGCTTTTGGAAACGCTGGCGGAAACCATCGCCGCGGAAATTTTGGAACATTTTTCCATTCATTCCATTCGCATCCGGGTGCGAAAACCACAGGTGTCGATGAACGGGTTTTTGGATAATGTCGAAGTGGAAATTTTCCGGGAACGCCGGAAGTGAAGCGGGCTTTTTTAGCCCTCGGCTCAAATGTTGCGCCGAGGCAAAAATTTCTTGCAAGCGCGATTCAATCGCTTGGCGATTTGGGCGTCGTCGCCCGGCTTTCGCCCCTTTACGAAAGCCGGGCGTATGGAGAGAGCGATCAGGCAAATTTTTTAAATTGCGCGCTCATTTTTCGCACCGGATTGACGCCGGACGATTTGTTGAGCGGGTTGAAAGCGATTGAAAAAAAGCTGGGGCGGAAAAAACGATATCGCTGGGGGCCGCGTGAAATCGATATTGACGTCATTTTTTTTGAGCGGGAAATGATCGACCGGCCGGGGCTAAAAATTCCCCATGCCGATTATCAAAACCGGCGATTTGTTTTGCAGCCGCTGGCGGATATTGCCCCGGATTTTATCGCGCCGGACAGCGGTTTTTCGCTGCAAACAGCCTTGCAAAAATGCCCGGATGCGTCGCCGCTGATTTTGATCAGCAGCGTAATTATTCAGCCCACGAAACACACGAAAGATTCGAAAAAGAAAAATGGCAAAACGACTTTATCCGGATGAAAGCTATGCCATAATGGGCGCTTGCTTTGCAGTATATAAAGATAAAGGCTGCTCGTTTACAGAACCCGTTTACCAGGAATGCCTGGAAATAGAATTTGAACACCAGGGAATCCCCTTTGTAGCCCAGGCAGTATTTAAGTTGTCCTATCGAGGTAGAGAACTAAAGAAGGAGTTTAGAGCGGATTTCGTGTGTTATGATAAAATCGTCGTTGAACTGAAGGCGGTTTCCCGGTTAATCGACGTTCATCGTGCGCAGTTGCTCAACTATTTGAGCGCAACCGGGATGAAGTTGGGTATATTGGTAAACTTCGGTCATTATCCGAAAATAGCGTATGAGAGATTAATTCTAACTCCGGGCACGGAAAATTTTTTACGAACAAAAAAGTCGATGAATGCTATTGAACTTCCGCTCCGGCGGGAAAAAGACACGAAAATATTTTTTTAATTTTTTAGTTTGTTTCGTGTGTTTAGTGGGCTGAATAAGCAACAACAAAGATTGGACCCCTGATGCAACAACCCTTTGATCACCTCCGTTACATTGCGATAGAAGGCGTCATTGGCGTCGGAAAAACGACCCTGGCCCGCAAGCTGCAGGAAGCCATTGGCGGACGCCTCTTTTTGGAAGAATTTGAAGAAAATCCTTTTTTGGAAGAATTTTATCGCGATCCCGAACATTTTGCATTTCAAACGCAGCTTTTTTTTCTGCTCAGCCGCTTTCGCCAACAGGAAAAACTGGTGCAATACGATCTGTTCCAAAATCGCGTCATCGCCGATTATATGTTTTACAAAGACCGAATTTTCGCCACGCTGAATTTGAGCGGGAAAGAACTCCACCTCTACGACATGGTTGCGCGCATTCTGGAAAAGCGGGTTACCAAGCCGGATTTAGCCGTGTACCTGCGTTCCCGCACCGACCGGCTGATGCAAAATATCGCCAATCGCGGGCGTTCCTATGAAAAGGATATTCAGCCCGATTACATCAAAGCCCTTAACCGCTTGTACGATGAATTTTTTTGGAATTATGATCAAACGCCGTTGCTCATCATTAATATGGATAATTTGGATTTTGTGAATAATGACGAACATCTGGAACGAATTTTTATCGAAATTAGCAGGCATCGGGCCGGCACTAAAAATGTCAGCTTTGATTTTTAGGAAAGAATATCATGCTCTCTTTAATTCGCACATTTCTGTTTTTTTTACTCATTTATTAT
>CAYVDX010000750.1:0-2538 GCA_964450485.1 uncultured Calditrichaceae bacterium | reverse complement strand
ACCAAATGCGTCATGATGGCAAATGTTGAAAGCACGATCATCAAGCGAAATGCGGACATATATTTCCGTTCCTTGTGAACCGGACGATGACGCACAAATATCAAACCGCCAAATGATAGCAGCGCCAGGTAAATCATTGTATAAAATGACGCGTTTGCCAGCACGGTATCCCAGGTGTGATATAAATGGATATTGAACAATTCGCGCATCAGCCATTCCACCTGTGGTTTGGCTAATTTTGCCGTCAAATCAATCATTAATACCGATAACCAGGATACAATCCCGACCCATTGAATCGACCGGGCCCAAAAATCCGGGCCATATTTTTTCCGGCGTTCTTCCATTATTGTAAGTGCCATGTTACCTCTCCCGAAGGTAAAATGTGTAACCCAATTCACCCAGTTATGCAAAAAACTGAAATTAAATTCAGTTGACTTAATAAATAGCGTCGGGAAGTCGGTGGGGTGCGGCCACTCACAAAAAATGAATTAAAAATCATTTTTTTGAATTTACGTCGATTGGTATTCCCAAACAGTAAGGTTTTGGTGGGCTTGAAGATAGCGGGTAATAATCCGGCGAACATCCTGGTTATCTAAACGTTTTTGAATACACTTGCGTAAATGGGAAATTCGATCCTGTCGCACATTGCGCGAGCTGACAATCTTGAATCCGCGGTACAATCCAATTTCGATAACAACGCCCGAAACCAATACCTAAAAATGGCGTGCTTGTTTAACAGCTTTCTTAATAATTGTTAATCAAAGACGATTTATAATAAATGAAATTTAACCAGGCGGTTCAACGATATTTTAAACAGGACTCAGCAAATGACGCCCAAAAACGAAAAAAACGAGTATTTATTAAAACTATACAATATTTCACAATCGATTAGTTTTTCCAATTTAGTTCTCGAAGACATTTTGGAAGAAAGTTTATCCGGCTATCTGCGGGAGCTGGATTGTCTTGCGGGTGAAATCTTTTTGCTGGAAACATCACTCGACGGATTGAATAGCTACAAAAAAATTTATGGTTTTCAAAAAATTGTGGGCGTAAAAACCGCTTTTCAACCGGAAATTTTCGATCTTCCGGCAAAATTTGATCACGAAAAACTGGAGAGCTTTTTAGCGCGGTTGCCGTTTGTTGTTGAAAATGACACGGCATTTTCAACGCATGTAATGGAATTACCAAACATAGGGTTAATACTGCTCGTTTCTAAAAACACACCTATTTCACCGGATTTATTACAAGCCCTAAAACCGCTAAACCTGAAACTCGCGGAGGCGTGTCGCATATCCATCGAATACAATGAGCTGCTTGAGGCTTACGAAAAAGTGAATCGATTTAATTATAAGTTACAAGAAAAAAATCGTGCGTTAAAAAATACACGAAGCGATTTTTTAAAAATTATTAACAATATACAGTCATTAACAAAATCTCTTCGCGATTGGGATGTTGATTTTCAAAAAACATTTGGTGTTTTGGATGAGATTTATTTTAACCTCGACGCGACAGGTAATATTTTGGATATTAACCCCTACGTTTCAAAAAAAACCGGTTACGCCAGAGCGGAATTAATCGGCGAGCCTGCATGGCAATTTTACTTCGATATCGAAGAATATTTTTATCTTTCCCACATCCTTCGAAAAGAGGGTTTTATTAGCGATTATCCGGTTCATTTCAAAAACAAAAACAAGCGGTTATTGTATGCGACCATTTCTGCCCAATTGCGATATAACCTCGAAGGCGAAATTTTGGGTTGCGAAGGTACAATTACCGATATATTTGAATGGAATATCAACACAGAGAAAATGGACAACGCCTGTGAGCAACTGATAAGTAATTTCAACCACCGTGAAATTGTGCCTGGCAGCCTTGAAAAAGAAACGGCCTACCGGAGACAGGCTGAATTGGCTTTGCGGAAAGTATCGTGGATGAATCAGCAAATCATGGATCACGTGAACGCCATTTTAATCGGCATCGATGAAAGCGACCGTGTCAGTCATTGGAATGAAAAAGCGGAAAAAGCCACGGGTATCCCTCGTTCCGAGGTTATCGGACTGCCGTTTTTGAAATGCGGGATAAAATGGAATTGGGATAAAATGGTTAAATCCATTTCGACCTGTATCGAAGAGGAACGCCCGGTTAAATTAAAGCATTTTATTTTTACTCGCCCGGATCAGCAAAAGGGCTATTTGAACATTATCTTAAATCCTTTTGTGAGCGAAAAATCCAGGATAGCCGGATTGTTTATTGTCGCGGAAGAAGAAGTCGATTGATCGTTTTTGGACCACTCAATTCCTTCAACACCATCGCATCAAATTTCATCGCTCTTGCAATTCACCTCGTTTTTCCAGTATATTCCGCCGTTTGAATAATGACCGATAATTTATACGATTTGAATTATGCCTGGAGGCTTCAGATTATATGCGATACGATTATGATGCTGTGATTGTCGGCGGCGGACCTGGCGGCGCCACAGCGGCTTTATACGCCGAACGCCTGGGATTGAAAGTGTTACTACTTGACAAAAAACATTTT
>CAYVDX010000749.1:0-2540 GCA_964450485.1 uncultured Calditrichaceae bacterium | reverse complement strand
GATTATGCGAACTTGAAAGAGTACTATGAAGATCTAAAAAAAAATCGCCTCGCAAAAGGCGTTTCGCTGGATGAAATCCATCAAAAAACCCGTTTGCCGCTTCAACACCTAAAAGCGATCGAAGCCGGGGAAATGAACAAGCTGCCGGAGGCTTACGCACGAATGTATCTTCGGCGTTATGCCAGGGAAATCGGCGTAAACCCGGAAGAAGTCGTCCGTGATTACGATGTGCTCACCGGCCGCCTCTCGCCTCCCGATTCAAATGTTTTCAAAAAGGAAGCCGAGCCAAAATCACCGCTAAAAAAACTGGTTGAGATCGACTCTCTTGGCGCTTCACAGTCGCTGAACAACGTCAGGGAGCAGTTGGATGAAGTGAATTTGGATCGGGCCAGCAATGTTTTTTGGGTAGCCCTGGGCGCGGTCTTGCTGATCATTGCCGTATTTTTCGTTTATCGACAATATATTAGTGAAACCCCCGACAACTCGCCTGAAATCAGAGAAATAACCATCGACGAATTGTTAAACAACGACGCCCCGGATAGCGGCATCGCCGCAACCGGCGACAGCATAGAGACATCGACGCCGGTAATTTCAGCATCCGCAAACGGTTTTGAAGTTGAACTGCGCTGCAATGATCGTGTTTGGATCCGGGAAGTGCGGGAAGGAAAAGACACCACGGAATATATTTTGACGACCGGACTGCGCCGCACGGCGAAAGGGATAAACCGGCTCGATTTTCTGATTGGAAGGGCAGACGCCGTTGAAATTTGGTTTAACGGCGCAAACCTGGGGCAGCCCGGTCAGCAAAATCAAGTGGCAATTCTCACCGTAACGCCTCGGGGGCTCGTTCAAAAACGGTTGCGAACGATTGAATTCCCAAACAATCGTTCCGAAAAAATTGATTCAAGCAAAACGAACAATAATCAGCGGGAATCGTTATAATATTCATTCCTGGATTTGCGGGTAACAAGTTTTCGACCTCCAAAGCCGTTAATTTTTTGGAGGTTTTGTGATTTTCGGAAACAGAATTTTTTTTAAACGAGGTTGTTATGAGAAGTCTTTTGTGGATACTTTTGGCAATTGCTTTGAGCCTGCTCACGGTAAATTGCAGCGCAAATAAGCTGCAAAAACATTCCTCGAATTTAAACTTGCAAACCATTGACGGTGAAGAAATGTTTGTCGGTGATGTGGGTTATACGGAAATTATCTCCCATTTTGAAGATTGGCGGGAAGCAGATGCAAACGCTGCTGTGAGTCAGGCGTTGGTTGCGAGAGTGAAGCGGATCAGCGAGCCGGTGGAGGTCGTTTGCTACCTCGGCACATGGTGCAGCGACTCGCGACATGGCGTTCCTCCCTTTGTGCGGGCGCTAAACGCTGCTAAAAATCCAAACATCACGCTGAAAATTATCGCCGTGAATCGCGCAAAAACAGACCCGTTGCGTGCGGCAAATGATATTCAACGCGTACCGACCTTTATTTTGAAACAAAAGGGCAAGGAAATTGCCCGCATGATTGAATTGCCAATGCAGGACAATTTTGTGCAGGATTTTTTAATGATTATGGGGAATTAAATTCATCACCAAAATACCCGAAAGAAAAGCCTTGAAAAACGAACCCGATAAGCAGGAGCAACCAACCAAAGTGGAAATTTATTATAAGCGTTTCGTCCGGTTTGTAGAATATTACATCCTTGTCTGTTTTATTATTATTACCATCTTTCCATTGCTTGAATACAGTTGGATACCCGGCTTTATTCGAGTCATCTATCTAACCGCCTTTCCGTTGCTAATCATCGTGGTACTAAGCAGTTTGTTTAAAGAGCCGCTGCTCGAAGCGCTGAACAAACGTGCCGGAAATTCACCCAGCGAAGCGAATTCATCCGGGAGTCGCTGACCATGGCGGCGCTCACCGCTGCCCGGATACAGGAGATTTTGCGGCGCGGCCGGGATAAGCGGTTTTTGCTCATTGGCGATTTGATGATTGACCGCTACCTGTGGGGAAATGTGACGCGCGTTTCTCCCGAAGCGCCGGTGCCGATTATCAATATTGAAGAAGAAGAAATACGATTTGGCGGCGCGGCAAATGTCGCGGCTAATCTCAGCGGGTTAAACGCCCGGCCGCTCCTTATCGGCGTTGTCGGCAATGATCAGTGGGGCGATATTTTCCGTCAGCGTTTGTCAAAAAAAAATCTACCGGCGGACGGATTGTTTATCGACCGCACCCGACCCACCACCATCAAAACCCGTATCATCGGTAATAATCAACATCTGGCGCGCGTGGACCGCGAGAAAATTCATGCGATTGATCCGCAAGTGCAGAATAATATCGCCCGGTTTGTTGAAGAAAACATGCCGGATGCTGACGGCGTCATTTTGGAAGATTACAACAAAGGCTTGCTCACGCCCGGCTTGATTCATCACATTATCGCTATTGCCGCTCGGCATAATAAAATGATCACTGTCGATCCAAAATTTGACAATTTTTTGAAATATCGCAATGTAACGCTTTTTAAACCCAACAAAAAAGAAACCGCCGCGGCC
>CAYVDX010000748.1:0-2547 GCA_964450485.1 uncultured Calditrichaceae bacterium | reverse complement strand
CCGTTTCAAAAGGATCGCTTAACGCTTCCTTGCTGATAAGTATGTCGTAAAAACCGCTGAAAAAGTCACATGCAAAATGATTTTTTTTTGAAATTATTCAATCCTGGTAAAACAGAAAATCCGACAACTCCAAAATGGCCGTCATGGGATTTTCAACCGGCATCTCAATTTTCGGAAGGAATGATCCCGATTTATCCCGACGGGTCGGGATGCGGTTATCGGGACAACATCCCCCGAAGGGGCAGGCAGAAATTTCCCTTGAATCACAAAAACCTGCCGTCTATATTCCCATGGGAGCTAAATTTCATCTTTGTTTATGACTTACGACCGACGAAAAAGAACGCGTGATCCCGTTGGTGTGGGACACAAGTTCGAGGCAGAGCCTCGGAAGAATATGTTGCAGCACAGAGCACTGCAACAAGTTCTACAAAAGATGCTCGTTACACAGTTTCGCTGTGTAACGCACTATTGGAGGCTCTGCCTCCAGTGTTATTTGTGCTGCGCCCATCGAAATACAACATTTTTACTCGTCGCCATGCTCTGTTTTTGGCTGACGCCGGCCCATATTTTTGCGTCGGATTCGCTGAAAACCGCGCAGTGGGTCGAGGCGATGTTCCTACATCCGCGCGCTTCGTCGCTGCCGGAATTTAATGACAGCTACGGCGTGGTTTTCCGCGATTTAAACAACGACGGCAACGCTGATATTTACGTGGTGCGTTTCCGCGATTTGAACCGCCTGTTTGTGAACCGCGGCAAGTCCCGGGGATTTCGGGATTACACCATTCAATCCGGGCTGGGCGGCAACCTGATGTCCTTCGGCAAGCACAACCTGGAATTGGGCGCATCGGCGGCGGATGTTGACAACGACGGTCGGCAGGATATTTTGATCGTGGGGTGGGGCGAAACAACCCGCTTGTTCCGCCAATCCCAAAACCTGCGCTTTGACAGCGCGATTCCGCTGGCGGAGCAATTTCCACCCATCGACGGAAACGGCGGTATTTGGGCGGATGTGGATCGCGACGGCGATCTGGATTTGTTCATCACCGACGAGCATCATCCCAATCACCTGCTGATCAACGACGGGTACGGGCGATTCACGGAACAGTCCGAAGCCTTTGGCGTGGCGTTGCCGGCGGTCAGCCAGGGCGCGGCATTTGCCGATCTCGACGGCGATGATTTTCCCGATCTTTACGTGTGCAACTGGTTTGCCCCGGATCTGCTCTACCGGAATGTACGGGGCGAATGCTTCGAGCCGGTGCGCCTGCCGCTGATCCATTTGCGCGATTCGCTGAACACCAACAGTGTTGCTTTCGGCGATATCGACAACGACGGCGACCCGGACATGCTCGTCACCGACCGGCAGGGCAACACCGCGCTTTACGAAAACAACATCATTCCCGGAACCACGCCCTATCTGTTCCGAAACATCACAAAAACCGTACGGCTCGAAAACTCGTTTCCGGCGTACAGCGGCGTCATCGCGGATTTGAACAACGACGGCCTGCAGGATATTTTCTTCAGCAACATCGGTCCCAACCAGCTTTTTTTGAATGACGGCGAAGGGTTCCGCCTGGTTTTTCAGGAAACGCGCCCGCCCGGCAGCGTCAAACGGCTTTACAGCACCGGTGCAGCCGTGGCGGATTTCGATCTCGACGGCGATCTCGATTTGTTCACGGCAAACAAAGACACCCACAGCGTTTTTTATCAAAATCCGCTCAATTCCGCCAACTTTTTGCGCATTTCCCCGGAGGGCGTGACCAGCAATCGCGACGCCATCGGCGCAAAAATGTGGCTTTACGAAACGCCGGAAGATACGTCCGCCGGGGTTTTGCGGGGCTTTCGGGAAATTTCCGGCGGCAGCGGCTATCTTTCCGCCGGCGAGCTTGTCGCCCATTTTGGCGTCGATACCGGAAAAACTTACAGCGCGCGGGTTCGTTTTCCCTCCGGAAAGGAAATTTTTTTGGAAAACTTATCTGCCGGGGAGACGCTGCATATTTCCGAAACCGGCGGTTTGCAAAAAACTGCGGCGCGCGCCATTCAGCACTTGCGCAGAATTTCCCGCGGAAAATTTTTCTGGCTGAACACCGGACTGTTTTTCGCCTGGCTGGGCATTATCGTCGCATTGATCATTTTTTTCATCCGCCGCTATCGCTGGCAAAACAACCAGACCGCCATGTTTTTGATCAGCGTGATGGTGCTGGGCTACCTGCTGCTGTTGCTGTTTTCCGGCTCGGAAATCCGTTTCATTCTATTGTCGCAAATCGCGGTATTGCTGATCATCGGCGCGGTTATCGCCGGGTTTTCGGAAAAAATTCACCGGCTGGAACGGCGGCGATCCGGCGACCGGGAATTGCTGGAAACCTTTTCCCGCCAGCTCATTTTTATCAAAAATAACCGGGAATTGTACGAAAAAATGACCGGAACGATTCAACAGGCGATGAATGTTGACTTTTGCGCCGCGCTGGAAATCGGCGCTCCGGCGAACCGCGCAGCCGCCGGCGATTCGGCAAATCCGCTGGCGATTTTCAAATCCGCCGCCGGAAACTG
>CAYVDX010000747.1:0-2547 GCA_964450485.1 uncultured Calditrichaceae bacterium | reverse complement strand
ACGATCATTCTTTTGAAATATCATGTATATCCTGTTGATCCTGTCAAAATCCTTTGAAATTTAACATTGTCAAGTTGTCATCAATCATTTTGTCCTGATGGGTCTTGAAAACCCACACGTTATTTTTCATTATTTCTAAACAGCTTTTGGTTTGCTCCAAATTGATGAAAAATTTACAATTTCAACGAAAAATAATGGCGTCGGGATAAATATTGATCTTTTATCCGGGTTTATCGGCGAAAATCCGCCTGCGCCATTTGGTGCGGCAGACAATATTCAGGGTTTAAAGATTGATCGAAATGCCAGTCTTGCCCAATTGCCTTTGGACAATTTTGGCCGAAAATGCAATACATCGTAGTCGTTTGCTTTGATTTTATTCAAAATGGACTCGCCGCCCATGATGGTCAGTTTTAGTTCCCACTTCAAGCGTTTATTGATGTGGGAGAGAAGCGAACGCCCCCGCTCAAACAACCGTTCTGTTTCATCAACCAGTTCAGACATCATCGCTCCAAATTCCTCGTCAAAACGTTTGTTCCGAATCGTATCCCGTGAAAAACCGTATCTTGCAAGACAGCTTTCGGGAATATAAACTCGATCTTTGCCAATGTCAATCATAACATCCTGCCAGAAATTGGTCAATTGCAAGGCCGTGCAAATATCATCCGAATATTGGAATAATTTGTCATCGCGATAACCGTGCAGCAGTAAAATGAGCCGTCCCACCGGGTTCGCGGAATAGTTGCAATATTGGCGCAATTCAGGCAAATCGCGATATTGCGTTTTTTCCAGGTCCTGCAAAAACGCTTTGATCAAATCGTCAAACAGCGCCACCGGTAACTCGAAGCGTTGAATCGTATTAGACAGGGCGATAAAAACCGGATGGGAAGCATGACCGTTAACGGAGTTGTGCAGCTTCTTTCTCCAATCAAGCAACGCGGCTTTATCTTGTTTTTCATCCGCTAAATCATCCGCGTGGCGGGCAAAGGCATAAATCGGATAAATATGTTTTCGAACCGAAGCCGGCAACAGAAATGACGCTACGGGAAAGTTTTCGTAATGTTGAACCGTAATGTCCCGGCAATACTGATATGCTTTATTTAACCCGGATGTTTTCATTGTTGCCGCGCGTGCCTTAATTTTTTTACGATTCAATCTACACTTCCGCCATCTGTGATTCAATTGGAAATGCAAAATTCACGCAAATCATTAATGATTCAGAAACTTTTGACGAAGGTAAATGGCATCCTTTAGCTATAAAAACAAGCAGCACACAATTAACGGCGAATCCGCACGGGGCGATTTATGTTTAATAATAAAAAAGAACGCGCAATGAGGCGTTTAACAAAGCAGACACAATCGAATGGCATTGCAACGGTCGAAAAACCGTTAAGCAGCGCCTTGCATTATGCGGATTTAGTTGAAAATATCAATATGGGCATCATTGTGCTTGATTTGTTAAAAGAGCGCATTGTCGCGATGAATAAAACAGCCGAGAGCTATTTTAAAAACACGGTCAAGCCTAAGGATTTTCGTTCGTTTTATCACCTGTTTTTTCAGGCGGATGACAAAAGTCAAATGAACATTAATTGGTATGTGCCGCGTGAACAAGTGCTGGAATACGGCAACCGCGCCTTTGGTTATACGATACATCCCATGCAAGGCGGTTACATGGGGCTGTTTATCCAGGATATCACTCAAAAATTGCGGCAGCGTGAGAAAATCGAATCGCTCGAATTTGTCGAAAATATTGATACAATATTTGCGGGCATTCACCAGGAGTTTTCAAAACCCGTTGGGAAAATAAAGCATTTATTGAAAATGTTGCGCAAAACATTTGGCAAAACACCGTTGAAAAACATTCGCCGCAGCATCGATTTAGCCCTTGGACAAATAAATAAACTGGAATTCTTGCTAAGATTGCTCAAAGATTTTAATAGCTATACCGCCGTCAATATCCGGACGATTCGGCTATCCTCTTTTATGTCGCGCTTTGTATCTTTAGCAAATCAATTTTTACAACGAAAGGAAATCCAACTTGAAACGATATTTCCGGATGAGGAAATTTTTTGTGAAGGCGACCCGGAATTACTTAAAAAAGCACTATTCAATATTATCATAAATGCTGTGGACGCATTGTCAGACATTTTATATCCCAAAATAATCGTCACGTTTTATCAAAATATTGATCGAATTCACATCACGATCGAAGATAATGGGCATGGTGTACCGACTTTTTTGCAGGATAAAGTTTTTCATCCGTTTTACACCTCAAAAATTGGCGCGGGCGGGTTGGGTTTAACGATTACCAAAAAAATTCTCACACAAATGAATGGCAACATTCGCATTCATAGTCTCAGGGGAATTGGAACAGTTGTTGAAATAACATTGCCAACAGCGCAAATCCATGGATGAGGATACCGCATTGATTAATAAACCTGACCCATCTAATTATCATATAAAAATTATTCTAATGATTTAATTCGATGATCAATCGGTTGCAAAACGTTTCAAATTACTAATGTTTAGGGCGCTTTTGACCGATACTAT
>CAYVDX010000746.1:0-2548 GCA_964450485.1 uncultured Calditrichaceae bacterium | reverse complement strand
TAAACCTAAATGATTTCTTAACTTATTTAATTTGTTGCATTTTTAGGGTTATATTGATCAAGCAAATGAAATTAGAGGCTGGAAGCTAAAATTTTAAGTATACTAAAAACATATATTCAAACGGTAATTTGTGCCACTACCAGTCACAGTATGCTTACGTAAGATGTCGACGACATTTTTTTTTGTAATTTTTACCATCCCGTATTCGACATTCAATAAATTCACGGCATCCGCATTCTAAAACAGAATGAATCTCAGTGGAAGAAATTATCACCCAATTAACCATCTTTGCCCGGGAAAATGCGCCGTACGCCTATGCGCTGCTGTGCCTGAGCGCGTTTGTGGAAAACGTCTTTCCGCCCATTCCCGGTGATACGGTTACGCTGGTGGGGGCGTATTTTGTGGGAACCGGCAGCCTGAGCTACGCCGGTGTGTTGCTCAGCACCACGCTGGGCAGCGTGGTCGGCTTCATGGCGCTTTTTGTGCTCGCCGCCAAATTCAGCGGCTTTATTTTGGATGAAAAACGCAACAAATGGATCAGCGCCAAAAAGATCATCCGGGTCAATCAACTGTTCATCAAATACGGTTACTGGATTATCCTGGCGAACCGCTTTCTCTCCGGCATTCGTTCGGTAATTTCGCTGTCCGCCGGATTATCGCAACTTAAAGTGTGGCGGGTTGTGTTGCTGGCAGCCGTCAGCGCGATTATCTGGAACGGCGTCATTATTTACTTAGGCGCATATATCGGCAAAAGCTGGCAGGAAATTCAGGCATTTTTGAATGTTTACAACCGCATCATTCTCTCGATTTTGGGGAGCCTGCTTTTTGGCTATTTGATTTACTATTTTTGGAAAAGGAAGAAAAAAGAAGCGCCATAATGTTCGACTGCTATCGTGTTCAAGTGTTACGGTGCTCGCGGTAAATCAGCACTAAAACACAAAAACACTAAAACACCAGAACACTAAAACACCAGAACACTAAAACACGAGAACACTAAAACACGAGAACACTAAAGCACGATAAGACTTATAAAAACAAGGATTAACCATGAAAAATATCCGAACCCGCTTCGCCCCCAGCCCCACCGGTTTTCTGCATGTCGGTGGGCTGCGAACGGCGCTTTTTAATTATCTGTTCGCCAAACATCAGGGCGGGAAATACATTTTGCGCATCGAAGATACCGATCAGTCCCGCAAAGTGGAAGGCGCGGTCGAGCAATTGCAGACCAGCCTGAAATGGGCCGGTTTGCAGCACGACGAAGGCCCGGACGTTGGCGGCGATTACGGCCCGTATGTGCAATCGCAGCGACTGGATTTATACCAAAAACACGCCCGCCAACTGCTGGACAATGGGCACGCCTATCCCTGTTTTTGCACACAAGATGATCTGGAAAAAATGCGCGAGGCCCAGCTCGCCCGGGGCGAAACGCCGCGCTACGACGGTCGCTGCCGAAATCTTGCTGCCGCTGAAGTGCGGCAAAAGTTAGACGCGGGCACGCCGCACGTCATCCGCCTGAAAATGCCGCGCGACGGCGAAACCGTTTTTACAGACCTGATCCGCGGGGAAGTGCGCGTGCAAAACGAGTTGGTGGATGACCAGGTGCTGATCAAATCGGACGGTTTTCCTACCTATCATTTAGCCAATGTGGTGGATGATCATTACATGAAAATCAGCCACGTGATTCGCGGTGAAGAGTGGCTGTTGAGCGTGCCCAAGCATTTGCAGCTTTATAAAGCCTTTGGCTGGCAGCCGCCGCAAATGGCGCATTTATCGCTGCTGCTGAACCCGGATCGCAGCAAACTCAGCAAGCGCCAGGGCGATGTGGCCGTGGAAGATTACATGGCCAAAGGATATTTACCGCAGGCGTTGGTGAATTTTGTGGCGCTGCTGGGCTGGAATCCCGGCACGGATGAGGAATTTTTCACGCAGGAAGCGCTGGTGGAACGATTTTCCATGGAGCGCGTGAACAAATCCGGCGCGGTGTTTGACGTGGACAAGCTCAACTGGATGAACGGCAATTACATCCGCAAACTGCCGGAAGATGAATTGATTGCATTCCTGACGCCATTTCTGGAAAAGGGCGGCGCGGACGTTTCCGATGCGCGGCGCACTCGGAAAATAATCCTGTCCGTTTACAAAAAAATCGACCGCGGCGACCAGGTTTTCGATGCGGCGAAGATTTTTTTCAAAGATACCCTGAACATTACTGAAACCGATGCGCTCGAAGTGCTCAAACAGGAAACCGCTCGCCCGGCGTTAGAGGCGGTCGCGGAAAAACTGGCGGCGTTGGAAACACTCGACATCGATGGGTTCAAGCAAGCGATGAAATCGGTGCAAAAAGAGACCGGGATTAAAGGCCCGGGGCTTTGGAAACCGGTGCGTATCGCTTTGACAGGCGAAACCTCCGGCCCGGAACTGCCCGTTGTGATCGAAGTTTTCGGCAAGGAAAAAGTGCTGAATTTTATTCGGCAAACGATTGAAACGATAAAACGTGATGCGTGATTGCGTGATGCGTGATTGCGTGATTGAGTGATTGAGTGATTGCGTG
>CAYVDX010000745.1:0-2552 GCA_964450485.1 uncultured Calditrichaceae bacterium | reverse complement strand
TTTCACGGGCGCTTTGTGCATTTTAAACGGGTGGATCGTTTGCTGAAAACGGCGTCCCTGGTCCATCAAAAAATCCCGGTTACGGTGCGGTTATTGGGAGACGGACCGCTAAAAAACCATTACCAACATTTATCCCAAAAGTTAAATGTTAGCACCGAGTTTACCGGTTACACCCTGCAGCCGCGTTCAGTCATTGAACAGTATGACGTGGAAATCGTCGCCTCCGATGAAGAATATTTCGGACTTTCGGTCATCGAATCCATCCTGGCCGGCAACCTCACCCTTGTCTTCGCCGACGGCGGCGGTTGCACGGAAATTTTCGGAGACCAATTTCCGGAGTTCATCGCCAAAGACGAAGCCGATATGGCCGCCAAAATCATCTCATTTTACCGGCAAAACGATAAAACTGCGATTCTGCAAAAACTGCAAGAACTACAAGATCACATTACAGAAAATTTTTCTTTGAAACGGTTTAAGGCAGGCTATGTGGCGGGGTATTTAAAGGTCATGTCAGAAAAATTTTAGACAGGCGTGCATAGAATTAGTTGTTATAAATCAATGGATACTCCGCGGGGTTTTCAATACAATCTAATTCCAGATCGATATCCAAATCCGGCCAGTGAAGATGATGTTGATGAAGTAATTGGACGTTTAAAATTGATTGAATCGTCGCATCTTTAAACCACGGAAATTCCTCAAAAGCTAAAAAGTATTCTTTACCTTGTACAAATATCCAAAACCCATGCCGTGAAATATTTACCACTTCAACTTCCAAAATGTTTTGTCCAATGGTCTCGGATTTCATCCTGTCGTTCCTCGATAATTTTTTGAATGCTGTTTAACGCTTTTGCAGATAATCCATAATTCCGGGCAAGCGAAATTTCCGGTTCGATCCAAAACTTTGCTTCACCATCATCAGAGTAAACATGAATATGTATTCTCTCCTCCTCGCGAGAGAAAAAGAAAAACCGGTAACCTTTATATCTAAATACAACCGGGCTCATATCTTACCAACAACTTGGTCAATTTCTTTAACAAATCTTTAGAATGAACAAATGAATTGTTCATCGCCCTTAATACTTATTATTATACACACAAAATTGCTACAAAAATAAGCATTTCCTCCGTACTTATCAAACAAAAAAAATTGAGCTTAAAAGTATTGTTGGGGTGAGGCGATAAAACCGAATTTTTTATTCAGTAAACAACTCAAACGCTTTAGCACAATAACACCGGAACACTATTAAACTATGTGCGGTATCACAGGCGCAATCGCTCTAAATCAATCTCCATTACAGCACACAGCGCATCTGAAGCGCGCTCTCTCCCTCATCGCTTATCGTGGGCCGGATGATGAAGGAATCTGGGAAAGTCCTGATCATTCGGTTATTTTTGGCCATCGCCGGTTGAGCATCCTGGACCTCTCCCCGGCCGGTCACCAGCCCATGCGCAATGACGACGGGTCAATCCGGCTCGTTTTCAATGGCGAGATTTACAATTTCCAGGAAATCCGCCAACAGTTGATCCAAAAAGGCTTTCAATTCCGCTCCAACAGCGATACCGAGGTGCTGCTCAAGGGCTACCAGGCGTTTGGCATTGATATTCTCCAACATCTCAACGGCATGTTTGCCTTTGCCATCCATGATCAAAACAAAAACCAACTGTTTTTAGCCCGGGACCGGCTGGGCATTAAGCCGCTCTACTACACCATCGCCGGGGACACGTTTTATTTCGGTTCGGAAATCAAGGTGCTGCTGGGATTCCCCGGGGTGAAAAAAGCGCTGAATATCCCGGCGCTTCGGGAATACCTGGCGTTTGGAAATGTTCATGCACCGCAGACCATGTTTGAAGGCATTTATAAATTGGAAAGCGGACATTTCGCGCTGATTGACGCCCAAAATGGTTTTCGCAAACAACGCTATTGGCATCCGTACCAGACCGATCTTCAAATTCCCGGGAAAGAAAACGAAACATACTATCAAACCGAACTGTTGGAACGGCTGCGGGAATCGGTGCGCCGGCGCATGATCAGCGACGTGCCGGTGGGCGTCTTTCTCAGCGGCGGGGTGGATTCTACCGCCAACGTGGCGCTGATGAGCCAGGCATCCGGCAGCCGGGTAAATACCTTTACGGCGGGTTTCCAGGGACAGGAAAGCTACGATGAGCGAATCTATGCCCGCCAGGCGTCCCAATTGTATAAAACCAATCATCACGAAATAGAAATTACCAAAAATGATTTGCTGGAGACGCTGCCGCAATTAGCGTTTTATTTAGATGAACCCATCGCCGACGCCACGGTTATTCCCATTTATTTTATATCAAAACTGGCGAAAGAGAACGGCGCGATTGTCATCCTCAACGGAGACGGCGCCGATGAATTGCTGGGCGGCTATCGCAAATGGCAACAATTGTTGAAAACGTACACTTACTGGAATGTTTATCGAAAATTACCGGGATTTGCCAAAAAAATTGCCTGGCAGCAAACCGCCAAGGTTAGCAACAACACGATTCTAATTGACTACCTTTTTCGGGCAGCGGAAAATACTGAATTT
>CAYVDX010000744.1:0-2564 GCA_964450485.1 uncultured Calditrichaceae bacterium | reverse complement strand
CAGGAATTTTACCTAACCCGTCTGTTTCGTAACCGCCCGGAATTTCGCTACGAAGGACGAATTCACGAGCAGATTCGCCCGGGGATTTCGCGCGGCGGCGGAACAATTTATACCGCGGATTTTGTGATCCTGCATCACGGGTATGCCGTAAAAACCGTGCAAGGCGGGGAAAAACGCACGGAACGAAATTTGCGTTTGCTTCATGCCGCCCTTGCCGAATCGCCGAAAAATCCTTACCTAATTTATCATCTTGGTGCAACCTACCAGGAAATGGGCAATTCTCAAAAAGCCCATACCACGCTTAGCCGGGCTGTGAAATTAGACCAGGGGATTTTGAGCGATAGCATTCGGGAAAAATTATTTTTAAAATTGGCACAGATCGCTTTCGCGGGCAATGATAATCCAACAGCACGCGGCTATGCCCTGGAGTGCCTGGGGATCAATCCGCAAAATCTGACCGCGCAATACATTGCGTCGCTTTCACTGGTTTTCGAAAAAAGATTTGCCGAAGCGCTGGAAGGCTTCCAAGGAATTCGCAAACATCCCAACCTCAATCCGCATGAAGCGCCTCAAATCGAGCAGGTGATCAGTTATTGCAAGAATGTTTCCCGGCAAGTTTTGACAACATAGGGACGAACGAGCATATTTTAACAGCGGCAAAGGGCGTTTCCCAACAGGGAGCGCTTGCGTGACGCCCCGACAGCTTCATTTTTCAATCGAGTCATTTATCTGACATAAATCGGAAAAATACCTTGCAAGTCTTACATTGAATTTCTTAGCTTCCAATGGATGGGGGGAATGCGGTAAGGCGAAATTTTTGTGATATTTAAACATTCGTTTTTATTGAGTTTGTAAAAATGTCCAAAATAGTGTTTGTATAGGACTAAAAAACGCGGCGGATTCATTCATTATCACACGACGGAGGACCTGATCATGCAAGAGTATATTAATGGACTGATGGCTGAGGTAAAAGCAAAAAACCCCAGCGAACCGGAGTTTCACCAGGCAGTGGAAGAAGTGGTGGAATCCCTGTCTTTAGTATTGGAAAGACACCCCGAATACCGTTCATCAAAAATTTTGGAGCGAATTGTGGAACCGGAGCGCGTCATCATGTTCCGGGTGCCGTGGATGGATGATCATGGCAATGTCCAGATTAATCGCGGTTTTCGGATCGAGATGAACAGCGCGATCGGCCCCTACAAGGGCGGGCTGCGGTTTCACCCTTCGGTCAATTTAGGGATTTTGAAATTTTTAGCATTTGAACAGGTGTTTAAAAACAGCCTGACCACCCTGCCGATGGGCGGTGGAAAAGGCGGTTCGGATTTTAACCCAAAGGGCAAAAGTGACAACGAAGTGATGCGTTTTTGCCAGAGTTTTATGAGCGAATTGTTCCGGCATATCGGCCCGGATACGGACGTTCCCGCCGGTGATATTGGCGTCGGCGGCCGGGAAATCGGCTACCTGTTCGGACAGTATAAAAGGCTTCGCAACCAATTTTCCGGTGTTTTGACCGGCAAGGGATTAAATTGGGGCGGATCATTGATTCGACCGGAAGCGACTGGTTACGGATCGGTATATTTTGCCGCGGAAATGCTGGGCACGCGCAACGAAACCCTGGAAGGCAAAACCTGCCTGGTTTCCGGCAGCGGAAATGTTGCGCAATACACCACTGAAAAATTGATCGACTTGGGCGCAAAAGTGGTAACGCTGTCCGATTCATCCGGCTATATTTATGACGAAACCGGCATTGACCGCGACAAACTCAGCTTTGTGATGGAACTGAAAAATGTGCGGCGGGGAAGAATCAAGGAATATGTCGAGGAATACAAAAACGCGGTTTATACTCCGTATGACCCGGATGCGGAACACAATCCATTGTGGGATCACAAAGCGGCATGCGCATTTCCCAGCGCGACCCAAAATGAGATCAACGCCAAAGATGCTCAAAACCTGCTAAATAACGGCGTCTATGTCGTTTCCGAAGGCGCCAACATGCCGACCACGATCGAAGGCGTAAATATCTTTTTGGAAAATCGCATTCTTTACGGACCCGGCAAAGCGGCAAATGCCGGCGGCGTAGCGGTTTCAGGTTTGGAAATGTCGCAGAATAGTATGCGGCTTTCCTGGACGCGCAAGGAAGTTGATCAGCGTCTCCACGGTATCATGAAAGCAATCCATAAAACCGCGGTTGAAACAGCAGATCGTTTTGGCACGCCCGGCAACTATGTCAACGGCGCAAATATCGGCGGTTTTCTCAAAGTTGCCAACGCCATGCTGGACCAGGGCCTTGTTTAAGTTGCCTGGCAAATTTTGAAAGGCTGTTCTTTTTGATGAATTGCAGGGGCAAGTCTATCGCTTGTCCCGCTTCGTTTACCAAGGGGTAATTTTGACAATTTTCACTTACCAAACGGCAAGAAAAATTTCGCATCCCTTTTAGCCTGCATTATGCACTGGTTTTATTTAAAATGAACTTAACTTACTGTAATATTTGATTTTACCATAAAAATTCCGGGTAATAAAGGATTCGGCGGAATGATTTGTTGGCGGAATCATTAAATTCATAA
>CAYVDX010000743.1:0-2566 GCA_964450485.1 uncultured Calditrichaceae bacterium | reverse complement strand
AAACAGGCTGCGGAAACGGCGATTCAAATCGATTCGACCGAAGCAAAGGGATATTTGTTTCTGAGTATTGCCCTGGGACGGATGGCGCTGGACGCCGGCGCAAAAGAGCGATTACGGCTTTCCAAAGACATCAAAACCGCGATCGATAAATCGCTGGCGCTAAATCCAAATGACGATACTGCCTGGCATGTGCTGGGTCGCTGGCATCGCAAAATTGCCACGCTGAGTTGGATCGAGCGCGGCTTCGCCAATGTTTTTTTAGGCGGCGTGCCAAAAGAAGCGTCGGTTGAACAGGCGGCGGAGTGTTTCAAACACGCCATCGAAATCAAGCCGGCGGCCATTGCCCATCACCTCGAATTGGGCATTACGTACCAAAAGCTGAAGCAAAAGGCAAACGCCATTGCGGAATTCGAAAAAGTGCTGGCGCTGCCGGTTTACGTTTCCGATGATCCCGGCTACAAAAAGCGGGCAGAGAAGCGGCTGAAAAAGTTGAAGTAAGGGATACAGACATGGGAAAATTGATCAGCGGAATCGGGTTGTTAGTCATTGCCGCGTTTATGACGCTTGGATTTTTCGGCGCGTCATTCACCGAAATTTCGGCGGCGGTTGTCATTGCGGTCATCATCGGGGTTGTTTTGCCGGGGATTGGCGGCGTGGCGCTTATCCGGGCGTATCTCAGGCAAAAAGAACGGCTTTCCGGGCGCAGAAAAAGTTTGGGGCGGCAAACCCTGTCATCGGAAATATTGAAATTTGCCCAGCGCAAAGACGGCAAATTAACCACTGTTGAGGTGATGAGCGAGTTCGCGGTTGACCAGGATGCTGCCCAAAAAGCGCTGGAGGAATTTCACCGCCGCGGCATCGCGGAAATTGAATTGACGGAAAGCGGCGTGCTGGTGTATTCTTTTTACGACATCCGGCATTTGCCGGATAAAGACAGCAGCAGAGGAGTTTTGGATGCCTAAATTGGAAGAGCGACTGCCCTGCCCGGTTTGCCTGGGCGTAAAAATGCAAAAATTGACCTTTCCGCGGGGCGATTTGGTGATTGACTACTGCCAACGCTGCGGCGGCATTTGGTTTGATCGCGGCGAAGTGCAGCGGATCGGGAAATACAAACCCCAGGCGCTGTGGCGCAAAATTACGCCGAAGGCAGAAGCTTTTCACATGCAGTGTCACGACTGTTACGGGATGATGGAACGGAATGCGGAAAAATGCCCGGATTGCGATTGGAAAAACGTGATCGACTGCCCGAAATGCAGCAAGCCGATGAAGCCGGTGCAGTATCAAAACCTCCGGCTGGATGTTTGCAAACATTGCCGGGGCGTCTGGTTTGACGCCATTGAATTGTCGGAAATATGGAATCTTAAGTTTGATGAATTGGCGCAAAAACGGCGCAGCCTGCACGGCAAAAAAATCGCTGACGAGGGTGCAGCCATTTTTTTAGACGCCCTGATCTGGGGGCCCGACCTTGTTTTTGAAGGCGCCGACGCGGCCATTCGCGCCGGCGGCAGTATCCTGGAAAGCGTTGCCGACCTGCCCATCGGCGATTTGGCGGAATCGGCCGTCGAAGCGACCGGAGAGCTGGCCGGGAATGTATTCGAAGCCATCGCGGAAATTATCGGCGACATACTCTCCGAATTTTTTTAACCCGTAGGGGCGGTAAGGCATTACGGGGCGTAAGGCATTACGCCCCTACGGCTGCCCGGCGCAATTTATTTTTAAACTGTTTGATCTGCTTGCGAACCGTTTTTAACGCTTTGTGATCATGCGCTGCCAACGCTTCGTCGCGCTGTTTTTTCAACTCGCGAATTTTGGATTTGATGCTTTTTTTGTCCACGCCTTTTGCCACATGATGCTCAAAAGTATCAATTCCCAGCGCCTTACAGATTGCTGCCAGCAAATGCTCTTTGTTCAATTGGGTGTAGCCCTTTACCGCCTCGTGGTCAATCCCCTTGGCAATTTCCTTCAGTTGCGCGACGGTTTTTTTCTTTAGCTCTTTGTACGTATAATCAGCCATTGGTCATTCTCCCATTGATGGTTTAAAATTTTAATTTTCATGTTTCCAATTTTTCAAACAAAAACATCAAATTCAACTAAAATTTCTCTATCCGGGTGGTCGGGCTGCGTTTTGAGCCGACGGAGACAATTTTTTTGGGCGCGTTGGTTACAAAAAATTGATCAATTCATCAACTGTCATTTCAGCCTGCCGGAGGATATTTTTCAGTGTACCTTTTGGCAGGGTCTTCGTATGAACAGGGATGGTTACTAAAAGACCCGGTTTTTCAGAATGATAAACTGGGCATGACTGCCGCTTTGCCGGTTAATAACAAACCCTGCCTTAAGCAGGGCTTTTAGTAGTTTTTTTTCTGAAATCACCGGAAGTTTAGGCATATAATCTGTGATTTAGGGGTATTAGATTTGAACAGCAATTTCTTCTTTTACAGGATCATGCTGAATAACACCACTTTCAGGAATCGACAATCCTAATTTCAACCGCCCTTCTAAAGCGCACTTGATCGCATCCTGAGCCATATCCCTCGCTTCCTCGAGCGTTTCACCAAAAGTGCAG
>CAYVDX010000742.1:0-2573 GCA_964450485.1 uncultured Calditrichaceae bacterium | reverse complement strand
AAAAAGGGCGGCTGCAACTTGACATGCCCATTAAAAGTTATCTGCCAAAATTCCAGGGCGGGTTGAAAGATTCGGTGACATTCCGGCACTTGCTCACCCATTCCTCCGGGGCGCACTGGTGGGTCGATTTGTGGAATAAAGCAAAAGATAAAGCGGAAGCGCTGGATTATATTTATCAATTGCCGCTGGATTTTACACCGGGCGATTCAATGATTTATTCTGATCTCGGGTTGATTATGGCCGGCGAAATTTTGCAAACCATCACCGGCAAGCGGATCGATCAATTATCAAAAGAAATGCTCTACCATCCCCTGGGCATGGGCAACACCATGTATAATCCTCCCAAAAGTTTGCTGCCGCGAATCGCGCCCACGGAAATCGGCGGAAGCATGCACCGCGGACTCATCCACGGCGAGGTACATGATGAAAACACCTTTTTTTTCGGCGGCGTTTCATCCCACGCCGGACTGTTTTCCACGGCTGAAGATCTGGCAATTCAAGCGATGATGCTGCTCAACGGCGGGGTTTATCAGCATCATCGCTACATGTGGCCCGCGACGATCAAATACTGGACTTCTCGTCAGCACATGCCGGAATGGAGCTCGCGCGCGCTCGGTTGGGATACGCCCAGCGCGCACGGTTCGCTTGCCGGTGATTATTTCTCCAAGGGCTCGTTCGGGCACACCGGTTTTACCGGCACCTCCATTTGGATCGACCCGAATCGTAAAATCGCCATTATTCTGCTGACCAATCGCGTGCATCCAACCCGCAAACGCGGCGGCATTCGCCAGGTTCGCCGGGCATTTTACAATGCAACAATGAAGGCGTTGCTAAAAGAAATGGGCGAAAACGTTGAGGATGAATAGTCGGAGAGTGTTGGAGCTATAGAGTGTTTGGGTGTTGTAGTGTTTACATCCCGAAGGGATGACAGAAAATCGCCCGTTATTGCGGAGAAAAATATAACGCAATCATAAACAAAAATCCCGAAGGGATGAACGAAAATCGCCCCGTCATTCATGACGGGGAAGAATGCGAAAACACATTCACAATCAAAAATATAAAAATTTTGAATGGCAGGATGGATATGGCGTATTTACGGTAAGCTATTCTCAAATTGAGAAAGTGATCACGTAATTCATGGCGAGGACTCATAACAACAGAACAAACCAAAAATCCCGACAGGGATAACAAAAAATTGCGGAAAAACACATAACCTCGACAAAAACAGGAAAATTATATGGGTTTTGGTACAATAGATATTATCATCGTTGTCGTTTACTTGATCGCGTCCGCGGGAATCGGGACATGGATTGGACGGCGTCAGCAGAATACCGAAGACTATTTCCTGGGCGGGCGGACAATTCCCTGGTACGCGGTCATGTTCAGCATCGTCGCCACGGAAACGAGCGTGTTGACGTTTATCAGCATCCCGGCGGTCTCCTACCTCGGCAACATAACATTTATTCAAATTGTTTTCGGCTACGTCGTCGGGCGGATTTTGGTCGCGGCCATAATGATTCCCGCATATTACCGCGGAAAAATGAACACCGCTTATCACTTTTTAGGCGAGCGTTTCGGACAAAAAATGCGCAACACCGCCAGCATCACATTTATGATCACGCGATTGTTGGCTGACGGCGTCCGGCTTTTCGCAACCGCCATACCCCTTGCGATCATTATCAAAGGCAGCGGCGAATTTACCGGTATAAGCGACGGACAATTTTACGCAATATCAATCATTGCCATCGGCGTGTTGACCATGGCTTACACCTACGTCGGCGGCATTCGCTCGGTCATCTGGATGGATATGGTCCAAATGATCATCTACATGGGCGGCGCCATTCTGGCGGGCTTTCTGATCCTTTCAAAATTGCCGGGCGGCTTTGAAAGCGTGATACAGGCAGCGGCCCCGGCGGATAAATTCCAATGGTTTTACACTGGCTTTGATTTGTCTTTTTCCGTATTTATCACCAAACCCTACACCTTTTTTACCGCGATCATTGCCGGCGCCATTTTTAGCCTGGCCTCTCACGGCGCCGATCAAATAATCGTTCAACGGGTGTTGACCTGTAAAAACCAGGCCGCCGGCAAAAAAGCAATCATCGGCAGTGGAATTGCCGTACTCCTTCAATTTCTGATATTTTTGGTGTTGGGCGTGATGCTGTTTGCATACTACCAGGGGGCAGGCATTCAAGCGTTGGGCGTTACCCGCGCAGACGGTATTTTTCCCAAATTTATCGTCGAAGAAATGCCCGGCGGCGTCAGCGGGCTGATTGTCGCAGCGCTTTTTGCCGCGGCCATGAGCACGCTTTCCAGCAGTTTATCCAGCCTCTCAAGCGCCGCGGTGCTGGACATTTACATCCCACTGTTCGGGAAGGATAAAAACGAAGCGCAACTCCTTCAAACGTCCCGCATCGTCACCTTGATATGGGGTGTAATATTAGTGGGCGTCGCGCTCGCTTTTATCGGGTTAAAAGGCACCGTGGTGGAAGTCGCGCTCGGCATCGCATCGTACACATACGGTGGTCTGCTCGGGGCTTTTTTGTTGGGATTAATCAGCAAAAAAGCCAACC
>CAYVDX010000741.1:0-2574 GCA_964450485.1 uncultured Calditrichaceae bacterium | reverse complement strand
TGTATAATTGTGCGGAATGAACTTCCAATGCTTATAGAGCTACACAAATACTTTTGCTTTTGTTACCTGTTATGTTTCATTTTTGCCGGCGTTGATAAATCGCGGCGATTCGGCTTCAGCGGCCGCGGCAAACAGTTGCCCGCAAGCGGCGGCAATATCATTTCCGCGATTTTTACGCACCATCACCGGGAAAGACGCATTTTCCAGAATTTTTACAAACGCCTGAATCCGCTGTTCATTCGGCAGGGAAAAGCCGACGCCCGTATCGTTGAAGGGGATGAGGTTTAATTTACAGCGCAGCGGCGCAAGCAATTTGAGCAACTCATGGGCAATTTCCGGCGTATCGTTGACGCCTTCTAATAAAACATATTCAAAGGTGATGCGTTTGCGGGTTTGTTGTTGTGTGTAATAATGCGCGCTTTGCATCAGCGCGTCGAGGGAAAATTTATCGGCGACAGGCATGAATTCGCGGCGAAGCGCCTGCGTCGGCGCGTGAAGGGAAATGGCTAATTTAAAGGGCTGCTTTTCATCGGTGAACTGGATAATTCGTGGAACAATTCCCACCGTGGAAAGGGTGATTTTTTGGGAAGAAATCGCCAGGCCGGCGGGGTCGGAGAGGATTTTGCTCGCTGAAATCACCCGGTGATAATTCAAAAATGGCTCGCCCATGCCCATAAAAACAACATTGGTGATTTTTTTCCCCGTGTCATGCTGAACGCGGATCACCTGTTCAACAATCTCTCCGACGGACAGGTTTTTCATAAAACCCATTTTTGCGGTTGCGCAAAACGCGCAGCCCAACGCACAGCCGACCTGTGAGGAAATGCAAATCGTGTTGCGAATCGTTTTTCCGAAAGAATCTACCACGGGAATAAAAACACTCTCGATGAGCTTGCCATCATCCAGTTCCCAGAGGTATTTCCGCGTGCCGTCATTCGATACCTGCCGGGTATTCAAGCGCAATGAGCCGATGCGAAAATGCCGCGCAAGCACTTCACGAAAACTTTTGGGTAAGTTCGTCATCTCGGCAAAAGAAGTTGCCTGGAAATGGTGAATCCATTGATACACCTGCACTGCACGATAGCCCGGTTGCTCAAATTTTGCAAACAGTTTTTGCAGTTCCTGGGGGTTCAGTCCGGCGAGCGACGGTTTTGTTTTAGAATTTGCCATAATCATCTATTTTTTTAAACGAGATTTTCTCATTTTAAGAGGTCCGAAACCATGTTTTGCAGTACGGGAAGTAATTCGGTTTGAAACCAGGGATTCTTCTGTAGCCAAAACCGGTTTCTTGGCGATGGGTGCGGCAACGGAAAATACACGGGTAAATATTCTTGAAAAGATTTCACCGTCTCGGTTAAATTTTTCTTTCGGGTGCCGTCTAAATAATACCGTTGCGAATATTGACCGATCAAGAGTGTCAATTTTTGATCAGCCATTTGTTGAAGTAATAATTTATGCCAAAGCGGAGCGCATTCGGGTCTTGGCGGCAGATCACCGCTTTTCCCCTTTCCCGGGTAGCAAAATCCCATTGGAATGATGGCAATATTGTCAGCATCATAAAATGTTTTTTTTTCAATTTCCAGCCAGTTTCGCAGTAAATCACCGCTGCGGTCATCCCAGGGGATGCCTGATTCGTGGACTTTTATACCGGGCGCCTGACCGATGATCACAATTTTACTTTTTTTACTCCCTGAAAGCACGGGACGGGGAGCCAGCGGTAAACTGGTTTTGCAAACTTCACAATTTTTGATTTGCTCTAACAAGTTTTTCATAAAACTGATTTTTCAAGTAGCACAACACTACGTTATAGGTAGTAATACAGAAATATTGGGTGTAGATTCGGTTTTACGTAATTACTACCTCCAAATATGTCACCCTACGGGGTTTTGAGGCTTTAATAAAGCCATTTGCTATAAATATTGTACCCCCCGGCGTTCCGGGGCAAGCTCTACGGGGTAAAAAAACGACCAATGGAGCAGCGATTTTGACAAATAATCCCGTAGGGATGGTATATTTATAGCAAAAAGAACCGTTATACTCGCTAAAAACCCCGTAGGGGTGAAATATTACCGTCATAAACTACGTAAAATGAAATCTGCACCCGAAATATTGGTAATATTTTAAGTAGTTTTCAACCTCACCCCCAACCCCTCTCCTGTGAGGAGAGGGTAGCTACATCTCCTTATTTCATCGTTTCCTCCTCTCCTTTTAGGAGAGGGGGATTAAGGGGGTGAGGTTTTTAAATAAAAATAATTTGCCGAACTACTCAATCAGAAAAATTAGGCGTTTCCGCGATAAAAAGCAAATCAATAATTCAAATGAATTTGATCTAAAATTTCAAACCGCTTGATCAAATGTTGGGCTTATGTGCTTGACTTTTCCGCGGCAATTCGCCCGCTGAGCGCGGCGCTTTCGATGGTGGCGGGAAGATCGGTATCCGTCCAATCACCGGCGAGGAAGAGATTGGGAATTGGCGTTTCAGCCGCAGCGCGCAGGCGCAATGATTGGGGCGTTTGCAAAAAAGTGGCGCTTTTTTCTTTAACGATTTTGTAGTGCGCGACCTGCAAATCATCG
>CAYVDX010000740.1:0-2580 GCA_964450485.1 uncultured Calditrichaceae bacterium | reverse complement strand
TATTTATAGCATATAGCTTTATTAAAGCCTCAAAATCCCGGCGCGCCGGGAGTGACATATTTGGAGGTAATAATTACGTAAGACCGAATCTACACCCCAAATTTGATCGCGCTCACGGCAAAACCGCGTGAACACTTGTAGTTTCTGACGCTTGAAGCACAAACCGTCAGTTGTATCTTTTTTAAAGAATAATTTTATTATGGAACGATCGAACCTGATCCAACAATCAACCGAAGTTTTTAATAAAATTTCCAGGCTATCCCGTTCGTTGGATGGCATTCTCGCAAAAATCGATGAAAAGCCGCAATTTCACCAAATCCACGATACGCTTTTGCAACTGACGTCCGTTCAGGAAGAAGTGGTAAATTTTCGGTTGCAAAAAATTTTATCCGAGGAACATCCGTATTTACCGATGTTGAACATCAACAAACTCAAACAAAACAAAGCAGATAGCGGATTAGGATTACAGCAACTGTGCGAAGATTTTTTACGGGAAAGACGCATCTTGTTAAAAATGCTGACCACGCTGCCGGAAAACAGTTGGTCGAGAACCGGCGTGCATGAGGTGGAAGGGCACGTTTCTTTTGGCGAAGTGGTTCGCCGGATGTCTATCAGGGATCAACAACTAATTAAACAGCTTGATGCCACGCTGGCAAATATTAATTAACCCCCAAACCACTTTCTTAACTTTTCCATCACTTCAGCTTCTTCTGCCAAAATTTTTGCTGCAAGCGGCAGTGACTGCAAAAATACCCGCCCGTAAAATTTTGTAATCACCCGCGTATCTAATATCAGCACGGCGCCATGATCCGAACGCGCGCGAATAAGCCGTCCAAAGCCCTGCCGCAGGCGGATCACGGCTTCCGGGATGGCATAGTCCCTGAATGGATTGCCGCCCTGCCGGGTAATCAATTCGGATTTCGCCTCGATAACCGGATCGGAGGGCACGTCAAACGGCAATTTGGTAATCAGCAGCAATTCCAGCGCTTTTCCGGGCACATCGACGCCTTCCCAAAAGCTATCCGTTCCGAAAAGAAATGAGTTCTCCTCGGTTTTGAAACGATTGATGATGGCGTGCCTTCCCCCATCGATTCCCTGCCCCAACAAGGTAATTTTTTCCGCCTGAAAAACGTCGCGAACACTGTTGTAAACACTGTTGAGCTGATAATAGGAAGTAAATAACGCTAACGTGCCTTTTGCGAATTTCGTCGGCAGTTGTGTAATTAATTTTTTCAAGGCAGCGGTGTACCCGGGATGGCTCGGCTCCGGAAAATAAGAGGGAATTCCAAAAAAAACCTGCTCGCCGTAATTAAAAGGAGAATCCAACAGCAGCGTTTCCACCCGCGCTTCATCGACCAGTTTTAAGCCTGACCGGTTGACAAAATAATCGAAGCGGCGATTGACGGCTAATGTCGCGGAAGTAAACACCGCGGTTCGTAATTTGCTGTAAAGCCGCTCGTATAAAATGTCGCCGATATTCAATGGCGCGGCATAAAGCCGGGTATCGTCGCTGTCATCCCGCCTGGGCAGTTCGTACCAATATACATGATCATCGTGTTCGCCGGCCAGCAGAAACGTTAGGTTATCGACCAACGCAAACCCCTGTGAATACAAGCTCTTCAACTCGCGATAAATCTGTTCCTGGTATTCAAAACTGTTCTCTTTCAGCTCGGCAAAATAGTCGATCAAATTGTTCAACCTGCTCTGCAATCCATTGAAAACTGTTTTTATTTCCTTCAATTGCGGGAGAATGGTTTTAAACAATTGCTGTTCGCGTTTGTAGCGAAATTTGGAAGAATATTCACTTTTTTTCGCCGGCGCGTGGGTGCGCAGCAGGCGGGTTAAATCCCTAAAAAATTGTTGCATCAGCCGCCAATCCCCGGGAATTTCCGCCAACATTTCATCAATGATCCGCAACAGTCCATCGTGATGGGATTGTTTCAGATTGCCTTTCTGAATGCGCCGTTTCAGCTGCACCAGCACGCCGGTTTCACGGCGATCCTTGGTGTATAATTTGTTTAAAAAATCGCGAAATTGCCAGAGCTTGGTTTCCACGCCCAGGTAATCAGTGGCCGTTTTTTCGATGTTGTGCGCTTCATCTAAAATGACATTTTTGTAATCGGCCAGCACGGCATTGTCCGCCGCCAAATCGGAAAACAGCAGCGAGTGATTGACCAGCACCAAATGCGCATCGCGGGCGCTGTTCCGCGCTTTCATCAAATAGCAGCGATCATAAAATTTGCAGGATTTTCCCGGGCAATAATTATTCTCGGCGATCAACTTGCTCCACAATGCAGTGTTTCGCTCCACCCGAAAGCTGTTATTTTCCGCAATATCGCCGGTTTCGGTTTCCTTCACCCAAAAATAAAGCGGCAGCAGCTTTGCCCGCTCGTCCGGCGACAGGCGAAATTGCATGTCATTCATCACCGTGACCCATTTGTCCAGGCAGAGATAATTCCCCTTCCCTTTCAGCAGCACGGCTTTGAATTTGTCTTTCAAAATCGAATGCAGCACCGGCAAATCTTTAAAAAATAGCTGCTCCTGTAAATTTTTGGTATTCGTGCTGATCACGACACGCCC
>CAYVDX010000739.1:0-2582 GCA_964450485.1 uncultured Calditrichaceae bacterium | reverse complement strand
CGAATCGGATATTTTGAAGTGTTTCGACACATGATTGTTGTTTAGCAATGTCAGCTCATATTCCTGACAATCCGGCATCATTTGCTGATCTTTCATCCGTTTTGCCTTTGCCAGTTTTTTTGATCGCAGCATTTCCTGCGTTTTGCTCGCCAGGGGTTCTGGCATTTCGTTCACGTCCAGTTTACCCTGGAGCATCAGCCCCTGGCCGCCGGTTTTGCGTAAAAATAGTTTCATCGCTCTCCTCAAACGTTGATACCTATTAATTTCCAAGCCCTTCGGGTCATTATCACTTCTATGCTTCCCTCGCCAAAACGGTTCCGCGCCATTTCAACGGTTTTATCGGCCCATTCGGCAAAGGTTGCCATCGGGTTATTAATCGCCTGCATGGCGTCATACCAGATTTGTCCGGCTTTTTCCCAGGCAAACCCGCCCAGGTATTGCGCCAACAAATAAAACGCATGGTTGGGAATCCCGGAATTGATGTGCACGCCGCCGTTATCCGCGGTGGTACTCACGTAATCATCCATGTGAAAGGGCTGCGGATCTTTGCCGATCAAGGGATCGTCGTAAGCCGCGCCCGGCGCTTTCAACGAGCGGAGCGCGACGCCGTTGATATTATCGCCGAAAATGCCTTCGCCAATCAGCCAGCTTGCTTCGGTAATCGACTGCTTTTTTTTGTATTGCTCGGTCAGGCTGCCGAATACGTCGGCAAAACTTTCATTCAACGCCCCGGATTGATCGCGATAAATCAAACCGCCGGAAAATTGCACCACGCCGTGGGACAATTCGTGCCCGATAATGCTCAGGATGGTCATCCGGTTGAACAACATGCCGTCGCCGTCGCCGTAAACCATTTGTTCGCCGTTCCAAAAGGCGTTGTTAAAATTGCGGCGATGATGCACGGTGGAAAGGATGTCCATGCCATTGCCATCGATGGAATTGCGCTGAAATATTTCGTGATAAAGATTGAATACACAGCCGGCGCCGTCGTACGCTTCGTTAACAGCGGTATCTTTCACCGCTGCCTCGCCTTCCTTGCGCGCCAATTTCCCGGGAAGCGCCGCCTTGTTGCCGCCATCATAAACTTCGCGTTGAAGCACCGGCTTTTCGGCGGCGGCTAAAATCCGCGCGGCAATCACCGGTTCAGCCGGCGCGGCTTCCTCACGTGTATTTCGATAGCGTTGGGCCTGTTTTTCCAACGTCGTCGCCATCGCTTTTTGTTTGTCATTCCCGCGCAGCTTGATCGCTTCTAAAAGATACGGGGGCAGGATTCCCCAGGTATGTTCAATATTATTTGGTTGCCTGTTCATTTACTTTTCTCCCTTTGCAGTCAGAATTCACATTGTAATTATCCGCGTTGCCAAAACGATAAATTTTCCCCTGTTTTCATTCAACACCATCATGGATAAAAAGTTACACCGGCAGAGATTAAAAAATGTGATTGTGGATACCAAACACGGAAATTTATCGCTGTTGAACCGACAGCAGTTGTATTAAACCTCTCTTTCTTGTAACTGCCCATTGCAGGTCTAAATGAGGTGCGAAAATTTATCAAACCGCATCACCTGCAACCCAAACCGCATTACAATTTAGCTTTCTTTCATTAATTTTTTCGACTGAGCTACCCATTTTTCGCGCTTCATTCTGCCCTTGAAAAATTCGATGGCTTCGGTTACTTTATTCTCATCTCCAGTGGTAAAGTTAGCGATTTGCTGTAAGGTAAAAATTCCCAGGGTATTGAGTTTCTTCTCTAAAAAAGGCCCGATGCCTTTGATGCGTTGTAAATCATCCTTTTCTTTAGCGGTTGCTTTGCCAATTCGATTGAAATCAATATTCTTTGCATTTGCTTTGATCCGGCGGAACAATTCTTCTTTGGATGATTTTGAGCTTCTATGTTTTCGGGGCCGCGCCGGCTTGGCGAACGTTTTTTTCTGCTTTTCAGCAAGCGCCTTCGATTCAGCGGGCGCCTGTTTGACTTCAGCCAGTTGCTGTTTGACTTCAGCCAGTTGCTGTTTCAACGCCTTGAGCGCCTTTTTATATTGCTTCTTTTTTGCCTGCTCTTTTGCGTGAGCTTTCTCCAACTCTTTAATTTTACGCTTCAGTTTTTTTGCTTTACCCATTCCTTAACTCCTGTTATTTGTTGTGATGTTTGTGTGAGTGTAATGTTAAATACATTTCTAAAACGAATAAAATCTATGTTTTAAAAGCGCCGTAATGTAATATCAAAACATCTGCAAAATCCACCCGAAATACAGAAAAACCGGGGCTGACGCATTGCTGATAAAGTTTACCCAATCATTGTTCAGCCATTTAACGCCGGAAAGCCGAAGCGTTGCGGCATTGTGGCAGTGACGCCGCTTTTCAGTCACCTTTTGGCACACCGGGCAGCGATATTGCACCTGGATTGTCGCGCCAAGCAGGCTGTCAACGATGCTGCCTAAAAACCCGCTGATTGTGATCAGCAAAATGAGTGATATGTGGTTGGGATTTCCGCGGAAGAACAGCCAGCCGCTCAGGGCGATTATAAAAGCGCCCAGCAATCCACCCAGCGTGCCGGCCGGCGAAATTCCCCCGGATGTGCC
>CAYVDX010000738.1:0-2586 GCA_964450485.1 uncultured Calditrichaceae bacterium | reverse complement strand
AGCGCATTTTACCTTTTTTTATTTACCAGCCAAAACTGTTTAACGGGCGCGCCGTGCTGCGGGCGTCTTTCGAGATCGACTGGACATGGGGCGATGCCTCCTACGGCGTCGGTGGAAATTTTGGTTCAGCCATTTCCGGCGACCAGGTAAATATTCAGACCCAAAATCTGGAACTCGAGCTGATTCCCCGGCCGGGCTTCAGCGTTAACCTCGGTTTACAGCGTTTGTTTGATACCCCGTACAATCCTTACCGCACATTCTTCAACACCATGAATTACACCGGTTACCGGCTGGCGTTTTGGGGCACGGACGCCGTCGGCGTCTCCCTGCGGCACGACCGGGATTTTTCCCGCTATAAACTGGGCTATTACCAGCTTTACGAAAACAACATCGAACAACGCGATGATGTTGTGCTTTGGGAATTAATGGCAGAGCGTGACCTGACGCCCACCTGGCGGCAGGGATTGTCATTTTGGTATGTGATGGATCGCGGAAACGGCGAAGGCGGCGTTTCCATCCTGGGGCAGGGATTAAACAGCCTGCTGAACGACCACAACGGCACTTTTCGCTTTCCCCTGAACAATACCATTCAGAAGCCGTACAAAGCGGATATCTATTGGCTGGGTACTTTTTGGAACCGCAATCCTGAATTTACGCTTGGGCGTTGGGCGGTTTCCGGTTTTGCAATATCCAATTTTGGACGGGTTGAAGTTAAGGAAACAGAAGGGTGGCAGAAAAAGGCCGGCATTGCCGGGTATGCCGGGAACCTTCGCGCCGGTTATAAATACGGCCAAACCGCTGAAGATGCGGTGATTGTCGATCTGATGTACACTTCCGGAGACCCGGATACGCTTCGCGACAAAAAATACAGCGGTGTGATTACCGGAAATACCTGGGGAGCGCCCGGGGCGATATTTATCAGTTCCGGGGCATATTTGCTGCTGCCGCACGGCAATGTGGTGAACCGATTTATCTCCGCGATGAACGATATCTCCAATCTTGGCCTGGGGTTTTACGGCGGCGCGGTAAATCTGCATAAAGATATTATTCCCAACAAATTATCCACTAAAATCGGCTTTGCAACCGCCTTTAGCCAGTACGCGCCTCAGGAAGGTGGTAAATCGATGGGAAATGAGCTGAATTTCCGCATTCAATACCGTCCGGGCGTATTTATGAATGTGGAATTGCATGGCGCATACCTGGCGTTGGGGGATTTTTATGAAAGTTCCGCCGTCAATGGCAAACGCGAGCGTCAGGGTGACACGGTTATCAGAACCGAAAAGCCACACAATCCCTGGACCGTTTTTCTGGCATTTAAATGGTTAATGTTCTAAGCAATTTTAACAAAAAATCGACAAACAACTTTGGGCGCAACAATGAATAGAAAAAAGAATGTGATCGCTTTTCTGCTTATGATCGCCGGTTTTTTGCTGACGGCTTGTCCCTATGACAACCTGACCCCGCTGGAATTTGAAGCGCTTCGTTACCCCTTTGCGACCAAAACGGTTGTGCTGAACGACAGCATTACTATTGCTTATGTGGATGAAGGGACAGGAGATGAGGTGATCGTTTTTGTGCACGGTCTGGGCAGCTATTTACCGGCATGGCAGAAAAATATTGCCGGTTTAAAAGACGATTTTCGCTGCATTGCCCTGGATTTGCCGGGCTATGGAAAATCCGGCAAGGGGCCGTACCCCATCGGCATGTCTTTTTATGCCGATATTCTGGCACAATTTTTGGCGAAACTGGAGATCGACAAAGCGGTCATTGCCGGGCACTCCATGGGCGGACAAATCGCCGTCACCCTGGCATTGCAGAAACCGGAAGTTGTCAGCCGTTTAGTACTGATTGATCCGGCCGGCATCGAAACATTCACACCCGGTGAAAAAGCCTGTTCAAAGAAGTCGTAACAGCGCGAGGTGTAAAACTGACGCCGCCAAAGCAAATCCGCGCCAACATTGCCGCCAATTTTTTCAACATGCCTAAAGACGCCGAGTTTATGGTCGTTGACCGGCTCCGCCTGCGCGGTGCAAAGGATTTTGACAAATACTGTCTGGCCGTTGAACAATCTGTTGCGGGGATGGTCGATGAACCGGTGTTTGAATACCTAGGTGATCTTAAGCCGCTGACCCTGGTCATTTTTGGGGAGAATGATAATTTAATTCCCAATCCCTACCTGCACGGCGGCAAAGCGGAAGAGATCGGTAATATCGCCAAAGAAAAAATACCCAACTGCCGGTTGGAAATGATTCCGAAATGCGGTCATTTTGCCCAGTTTGAAAAACCGGAAGCGGTCAATCGTTTAATTTTATCTATTATTAACTCATGTTACGCGAGGCAGAGCCTCGCAGAAAACATTCCACCGCAGAGCGGTGGAACGAGGCTTTTAAAATGACGATAAAAAATGGTCACGTAAGTTCCGTGTTTTACGGTTTATATAAACAACCACTCGCTGCGGTGCTCAGCACCGCAGTGTTCGCTGCGAGGCTCTGCCTCGCGTAAAACAGCTTCAACTGCGCGTAACATCAGTTATTAAAATGCCGTTTTCCTCAAATCACCGCCCCGGCGTTCCGGGGCGGTGTTAAT
>CAYVDX010000737.1:0-2589 GCA_964450485.1 uncultured Calditrichaceae bacterium | reverse complement strand
GGAGTACCGGCTGGCAACATCAAAAAATCTCGTTGAACCGCGTTTTGGCAAGGCAGTGACGCACCTGCCCGCTTTAGACGCCGTGATCTACGCATTCCCCAACGATCCGGCGCTGCCTCACCTGCGGCATGCGATAAAAGGCGTTCGCTTGATTGATTACCGGCCATACCGGGCATTGCCGTCGAATTTAGATGCGCCGAAAAAGATTCCCGTTTTTGAGACCGAGGTGGTGCATTATTACCCCGAACAGCGTTGCACGAATCGATACCGCTTGTACAGCACAAATCATCAAGCCGCGCCGTTTACGATCTACGGGAAAACTTACCGTGATCGGCGCGGTGCGGAGATTTGTCGCCAAATCATGCAATACTGTGAATTGTCAAAAGATAACCCGGCAATGTTTTCAACGGCGCGCCCGCTGGGTTATGCCGACGCCATCAAAACACTGTGGCTGGAAGGCATAAAATGCGCGCCGTTGAGCGATTATTTTGCAGAGGGAAATGATTTACGGCTGATGGAAAAAACAGGGGAGGGGCTGGCCCTGTTTCACCGGCACCCGATTACGGAAAAACCGGATGAACCGCGAGAGGAAATGTTAGCGGATCTGCTCAAAAAATATCAAAAAATCACGGCTGCTTTTCCACAATTACACGATTCGCTGACCGCATTAAAAAAGACACTTCTGGATTATCTGCCATCCCTCCCGTCCGGGAACCTGCGGCAGCTCCACGGCGATTTTCATCTGAACCAGTTGCAGCTTTGCCGGGGGAAAATATATCTCTTCGATTTTGACGAAATTGCCCTTGGCGATCCCGCCAAGGATTTGGCCAGCTTTACGGTTGACCTGCATTTGCACGGTTTTCCAATCCGGCAGGTTGATGAAATGACGGATGCTTTTTATCGCGGCTATCAAGCCGTTGCAAACCGGGAAATTGACCCGCGGCGGCTGAACTGGCACATCCGTGCGCAACTGCTCACAAAAGCGTACCGGGTGTGGAGCTATCGACGGGATCGGGAAGAATTGTCAGCGGAAATCGGGCGTTTGCTTGCGCTTGCTCCGGAGATGGAAAAACGATTTTTAGTACACGTTTGAATGGCGTGGTTAATATATTCTTCTCTACTCACCAAAAACCCGCCGTCCGGTTGCCGTCCGGCGGGTTTTGTTAAAAAAGGGGATTGGGGAAAACGGGGCAATTTTATGATTGATGTTAATACATTTCTCGATCCCGACCGGATGAAAGATGTTTTTCAAAAGCATTTGCCGGGTTTTTCCGAGGAAAAAATTAAAATACGCGGCTGCGAAATATTACACACCCGGCACCGTTTTTTGCCCCTGGAAAACACCCAGGGCAAACCCTGCCTTTGCGTGCATTACGCGCTTGAGCTTTTAGATTCGCAGCGCCGGAAACGCGGTCGGCAGATGATTTACGCCAAAGCCTATCAAAACGGACGCAGTCTGAAAAAATTTAAGCGGGTCGATCCGGAGCGGCTTTTTTCGCCGCGCTTTGGCGAAGCATTGGTTCATCTCCCGGAGCTCGGTTTGCTGGTCTGGGCGTTTCCCAATGATCTGAAATTGCCGCGGTTGCCGGAAATCGCCGATTCCGAAAAGGTCAGGCAGTATTTACCCTACCAATCGTTACCGACGGGACTCGCCCAACAGAAAGATATTACGGAAATTAAGATCGAAGTGATTCGCCATAAGCCGGAAACGCGCTGCACCTTTCGTTATCAAATTTATGGGAAGGGCACAAAACAGCCGGTGACGATCTACGGAAAAATGTTTCGATACAACCTGGCGAAAGCCGTTTATCACCGGATGGATATTTTATGGAAAAGATCAAAAGATCCCGCTTGTTTCAGCGTGCCCCAACCCCTGGGGTATTGTGAAAAAATCAAAACAGTTTGGCAGGCCGAGATGCCGGGGAAACCGCTGCCCGGCGAACTCAGCCTGGATAATTGTCAAAAGTTTATGAAAACAGCGGCTATTGGATTGGTCGGTTTGCACAAAACCAGCCTTCCGGTATCCACGAAAAAAAGGCCGGTCGATCATCTTACCAAAATTCACGGAAAGCTGGCTGAATTGGCAAGGGCATATCCGCGGCTGGAAAAACCGCTGAAGTTCCTGCTGCTGCACCTGGAAAATACCCAGCCGAAAGCGGATTCGTTCAGCGAAACGCTCATTCACGGCGATTTTATTGTCCGGCAGATTGTGGTTCACCGGGACAGGCTCGGGGTTTTTGATTACGATGATTTTGCACTGGGCGACCCGTTGGAAGACGTCGCCGTGTTCATGGTTGATCTCTATTTTCACGGGTTTACTTCAAAAGCCGCCGGGTTGATGGGCGATATGTTTTTCGCCGCTTACCAGGCACATGCCGATTGGAAAGCCCCTGTTCATCGCCTGAATTGGCATTTGGGCGTTCAGTTTATTATCAAAGCGTATTATTTTTACAAACGAAAAAAATCGGATCCGGATTTTGAAAAAAGGCTTGAAGAACTCATTCGTTTGGCGAGCAGGGCGGTGATGTCTTGATTCAACTCAGCGCTGTGGGAATCAGACGGGTTTTCCGTGGATTTCAACACCACAAA
>CAYVDX010000736.1:0-2591 GCA_964450485.1 uncultured Calditrichaceae bacterium | reverse complement strand
TCTTTTTTGTTTTTGGCGTCAACTGAGTCTCAACAAGGAGCGGCTGATCAAAGCGATTTGGGCAATCAAAAATAATCGCAAAAACGGGCGAGAACTCTTTTATGAACTGTTAGAAACGCGTAAGAACGGGCTCCCCGATTTCCAGCGGGCCGTGGATTTTTTTGTGCTCAACCGCATCACTTTCTCCGGCGTGGTGGACAGCGGCGGCTACTCCGAACAGGCGTTTCAAAAAAGATTTACCGACAGCTCAATCGAACGCCTTGAAAAAGCGTATCAAGTTGCGAAAAACATTGATTTTACGGCGACTGATTACACTAAAATACTCCATTCAGCAGGCAAAGACGTTTTTGTCTTTCTCGATCCGCCCTATTTTTCCGCAACACGTTCCAAGCTTTACGGCAAACGCGGCGCATTGCATGTGCAATTTGATCACGAGCGATTTGCCCGGGAAATGAAAAAATGTCCCCACAAATGGCTGATTACTTACGACAACAGTGATTTTATTCGCGAATTGTTCAGCGATTTTCACCAGTTTGAATGGGAGTTGCAATACGGCATGAATAACTACAAGCGCAATTTTGCCTCCAAAGGTAAAGAACTGTTGATCGCAAATTATCCGTTAAAACCGTGACGAATCGTCCGAATTTGTGCTAAATCACTTTTAAGTTTATTGAATAATCTGTATCTTCGCGCATAAACATTTAATCAGACGGTAGTTACGTGCTGAAAGATTGTTCAAATTAAGCATTCAGGGGTAAATTTATGGCGTTGCAACGGGAATCCATCAACACAAATTCATCGGCAAACGAGCGTTACCGGGGTTTGAGCCGGATCATCAGCAATGTTTTGAATACGCTTGATCCGGGGAGCGACAAAGCTGATCACCGCCGTTGGATCCGCTGGCATTTTCTCTACATTATCTGGTGGGAAGGCGCTCGCGCAACGGCCCGCAGACAATTTAGCGGTGGCCCGGCCCGGGGCTTGATGCAATTGGAACCGGCCACATTTTGGGACATCACCCAGAATTTTACCTTGCTGTCAAATCACCGGGTTCAATGGCTGGCTGAAGCTGCCGGGGTGAGTTCCAACGAGATGGATCAGGCCTTGCGCGCATTTATCGAAAAAAACAAGGTTTGGGATGATCGCCTGCAATGGTGGAAAGGACGCAACAGTTGGCCCACCAGCGGCGGCCCGGAACGCAAAATTGAGGATTGGCAGAGCAATGTGGACAGCTTTGCCGTGGTGATGATGCGCTTCCATTTTAACCGGTTGGGAAACGCCCACGGTTTTCCCCCGCAAAACGCGAATAATTTGTCCGACAATCCCCAGAACGACATTTACAAAGCGGAGCATTCCTTGGGCTGGGCGCGCTGGTGGAAACGCTGGTTTTCCACCCCGGACGAAGAAGCCAGCCAGCGGCGCATGTTTGAAGATCGCGCCCGGGAGTTGGACGACGTGGCAGCCGGCGCGGATGGCGGCGGCAACGGCGGCGGCCCGGTTGATGGCAATCCCCCCGATGACCGGGGCGGCGGTTGTTTTATCGCCACGGCGGTTTACGGCGGTGATAGCTGGCAGGTTGCTTCATTCAGAAAATACCGCGATCAGACCTTATTGCGATATTTAGCCGGACGAATTTTTGTAAAAACGTATTACAAAACCAGTCCGCCGATTGCAAAAATGATACGAAAATCAAAACGACTGCAAACATTTTCACGCATTGTGCTTGATCGGCTGGCAGCGTTTTTGCCTGACAATTAAAGCGGTTACTCCGAAATCGTTTTAGCATTTTCAATTCTTCCGTGACAAAAAAAGGCTGCTCAAAGATTAAGCAGCCTTTTTTAATTTTTAAAGGATGTTCGCCGGGTCAGGCAATGGTGATGTCTTTATCCAAATAAACATCCTGAATGGCATTCAGCAGTTCCACACCGTCTTTCATGGGTTTTTGAAATGCCTTGCGTCCGGAAATCAAGCCCATGCCGCCGGCGCGTTTGTTAATCACCGCGGTTTTTACCGCCTGCGCCAAATCGTTGCTGCCGGATGCGCCGCCGGAATTGATCAATCCCGCGCGTCCCATGTAACAGTTTATCACCTGGTAACGGGTCAAATCAATGGGATGATCGCTGGAAAGCTCCGTATAAACCAACGGGCTGGTTTTGGCAAAATTGATGGCCGTAAACCCGCCATTATTTTCCGGTTGCTTTTGCTTAATAATATCTGCTTCGATGGTTACGCCTAAGTGATTGGCCTGGCCGGTCATGTCCGCGGCAACGTGGTAATCCTTGTCTTTTTTAAATGCGGAATTCCGCAGGTAGCACCACAAAATAGTGACCATTCCCAATTCGTGGGCGTGATGAAAGGCCCGGGACACTTCCTGAATTTGCCGGTCGCTGTCTTCCGAACCAAAGTAGATCGTTGCACCCACGCCGATACATCCCATTTCAAATGCCTGATCAATATTGGCAAACATAATTTGATCAAAAGTGTTGGGATAGGTCAGCAACTCATTGTGATTGAATTTCAAAATAAACGGGATTCTGTGGGCATATTTCCGCGCCACTGCCCCAAGCACACCCAGCGTCGAAGCAACGGCA
>CAYVDX010000735.1:0-2591 GCA_964450485.1 uncultured Calditrichaceae bacterium | reverse complement strand
CCCGGGTTCTTTTTGGGTCATTTTGCTGTTTAACCCACTGATCAACGCGCGAACGGTTCCACGCCTTTTCAAATTCGGCCATCCGCTCATCCCACCGCGGATCGTAAATATCGGCAAACAAAGTTTCTGAAAATCTCGGCAGTTTCTCTTGCAGCATCAGGGTGATATTATTCCGTTTTTCAATACGGGATCGCAACGTCCACACCGACTTCAGCGCCTGCATCGCGGATTCGTATCCTTCGCAATCACGTTCTTTAATATGAGTCAACAACTCTTTCATAAGCGGATGAATATTGTTTTCCTGAATTTTCTTCTGCAAAATCCTTTCCATTTCAAGAAATGGCATCTGCGTCTTTTGATAATTTTTTTCCACATTTATGGCATAAAGCAGTGTTCGCAATTCACGCAACTCGCTCATCCGAATGCCTTGCGGGTCACGCAATTCTGGATGCAAAGCGGTTGCCGCCTGCAATTCAAGCATATATTGATTCAGCTCATTTATCCGCCGGAGCGGCTCAATAAAATTACAGTATTCCGAAAGTTGAAGCTCAAACGGCACGCCTTTTGGCGTTTCGGCATATTGCGACCAGAGATTCGCAAGCATCATAAACCGGTCGGCGATATCAATATATTCAATTAACCGTTCCAGCACGGCGGATGAATCACAGGGATGACCGTTCACCGTCACGTTTTTCATCAAATAATAGGAATCTTTGATAATTTTGGGTCGAAAAAGCCCAAATCCCACGCCGCCGTTTGTGCTAAAATGGGCCATCAATTTTAATGCGTCTTCGCGAACGGTGCGCAAATCCCGGCTGTTGATGCCGGAAACTTCCGTATCCGCTACATTTCCGATATGTTTTTCGATAAACGCGGTGTGTTCCTCGGTTTTTTTCAACAAAATTTCCCAGGTTGAATAGCGTCCTTCCATGGCGTCCCGGGTCGCTCTTCGAACCCAGGGATAAGCGGGGTAATCCAACAAATCATACGTGTCGATCAGCCGGGTTAATATGCCGGACAATTCCTTTTGCGCCTTAACCGGAATATTGTGAATTTCGGTATGATTTTGGCGCTGATCCATGAGTGTGATATCAACCGTCATCGCCTCAAAACGTTCGCGGGCGCTGTTTTCCCGTTCCGCCGCTTCCGCAAATTGCCGCGGGGTTAACATTTCCTGTAGATCGACTAAATTCAGGCGTAAAATCGTTTCTTGATTTGGCGTGATTTGACGAATTAACCGTAAGTATTCCACGGCTTCCGTGTTGGTCATCAGGGGCTTGGCATCCACTGGTATTGCATCATTAAACCACTGAAAGCGCCCGGCTTCGCGGAGCAGCCGAGCGGCAATATTTTGCAGCGTGCCGTCGTAATCACCAATTTCCGCTGGATAATTTTTGATTTCAGTGCGACGAATTTCCTGTAATTCTTCAATAATCTCCGTCGTATTTTGGCGGGATTTTGCGAGTTTAGCTTCCAGGCGGTTGATTAATGCGCTGTTTTGCCCGGCATTCCAGCGATGTTGTTGCTCGGTAATGCTCACAACAGATTTTTCCAGCATTTCCATTGCTTTTGCGTCATCGCCAAGCGCGACAACGCATAAATCGGCGATCTCACGCGGCAGCATTTTTTCCAAAACTTTCAACGCCCGCGCGGTGTGCGAAGTAACCAGCACACGTTGCCCGGTCGCCAATAAATGGCTGATCAAATTCGCAATGGTATGAGATTTTCCGGTTCCCGGGGGGCCCTGAACCACAACGCCTTGTTGATTTTCCAGCCGCGCAACGATTTCGCACTGCTCCTCATTTGCCGGCAGCGGAAAATAAATCTCTTTCGATGGAGATGCTTTGGCTTCAGCACTTGATGAAGCGATTTCCGGCGATTGATCTGTAATTAATGATGCGATACCCGCCGGAATTTCCTTTTTTAGGCTTATTTGCGCAACGATATCAGAAAAAACTTTCTGCAAGGCTTGTTCATTGCGCTTTCGCAAGATTAACGCCGGTGAAAAAACAATCTTTGGCAACTCGCTCACTTCCGGGTCGTGATGAATTGCCGGATCATAAATGCCATTGGGATCAAACCCTTTTAGCCAGTCCGACAAAATACCATCAAAGGCTTCGCGATTTGAAATGACATCATTCATTTTTTGAAGCGCGTCGGTGATTTGCTTGCGCGTTTCCGGTTGAATGGTGAAACCGGCCGGCAGCATGTCTTCTTCCAAAGTCAGGCAGACGCCCGAGCGCGCGGGACCGGCCACGATGCTTTGACTTTGGGCGTCAAGCGATAAATTTGCCTGCGCGGTAATCAGATGCCGTTTAATGATTTTGCCCTCGGAAGTCTTCCATTGCAGGCAACCCAAACCGAGCACAACCTCGTAAGCTTCGCCCAGCTTTTTTTGACGCTGGTAAATCGAAAACAAATCCGTAAAAACCTTATGCACCGTTTTTTGGTGGGACTGTTGCGATTTCCACGGCCACCATTGGGTTTCCACATATTTTTCCCACAGCGGAATGACCTCGCTTCTCACATCTTTCAGATATAATTTCCCGGGTTTTTCACTCGTTTGCCCACTCGTGTTACCGGTGATTTCA
>CAYVDX010000734.1:0-2592 GCA_964450485.1 uncultured Calditrichaceae bacterium | reverse complement strand
TTTTTTTACTGGAAATCGCCTAAAAAGGCAGTTGATATGATCGAAAAGAATATTAGTCATTTCAAAACGGAAATCGGCTGGCTGGAAATCAGCGGCGGTGATGCGGGGATTCACGGGATTTATTTTACCGATGAACCGCCGGAAAAAATTGCAAATTCGAGGCATCCGTATTTGTCAGCGTGTCAGCAGCAATTAATGGAATATTTTCGGGGTGAAAGAAAAAGTTTTGATTTGAAACTTGCCCCGGACGGAACGGCGTTCCAACTGCGGGTTTGGCGGGAATTACTGAAAATTCCCTGCGGCGTGACGGCCTCCTACCGGGATATCGCCGTTGCGCTTGGCGACAAAAACAACGTTCGCGCGGTCGGAAACGCCAACGGCAAAAACCCGATTTCGATTGTGGTGCCCTGCCATCGCGTCATCGGCAGCAGCGGCAAGCTGATTGGATACGGCGGCGGTTTGTGGCGAAAGGAATGGCTGCTTCGCCATGAGGGATGTTTGTTGATTTAGAAAATATTCCGGTGTTATAACGTCATGGTGCTAACGTGTTTTAGAGCTTTTCTCACAAAAACACCTTAACACGCAAACACTTTAATACTGTCTTTCTCACTCGAAACCTTCTGTTTTTTCAGCACTTAAAGCAACCCGGAAACGCTTGCCAAACGGCGGATTGTAATCGATATTCAACTGCCGGTACACCGCGACCGGAATACCAATATCCGCCAGCCACAAATCACCGGTTTTTTCCGGAAGCAGCCCGGTTTTTGGCAATGCGAGCGTCATCGTCCACTTTGGCTGAATGTGCATGCCGGGCGTGTCGCCGCCGGTCGCATCAAGCCCGGAGGGAACATCTAAGGCGAGTACCGGCGCGTCATTTTGATTTGCCCATCGGATAAATTCTGCCGCGGCGCCGGTTGGCGCGCCGCGCAGGCTGTAGCCGATCAGCGCGTCGATAATCAAGTCCGGGTAAAGGCGCTCCAAATCCGATCCGTCAATTTCCCGGCCGCCGCTGTTTTGATAAATCTTGTGTTGACAGGCTGTTACATCGCTCATGCGCTCCGGTTTTGCCAGGCATAAACGCACATCGATATTGCGATTTGCCAAATGTCGGGCCGCGCAAATGCCTCCCCCGCCGTTTCCCCCGCCGCCGGCCAATACCACAACCGTGGATTTGTCCCAACGTCTGCCCCAAATCTGAATGGCCATTTCCGCCAGGTTGCGCCCGGCGTTTTCCATCATTTGGAAGAGATTCGGGCCGGTCTCTTCCATGGCAATGCGATCCACTTCTGTCATTTGAACCATGCTGATTGCCGGAACTTCCGTGCCGTTTTCCGTGATAAAATGGGAAATTGTTTTACTTAGCGTGTGTGCAGTCATGATTTTACCTCCACACTGATCGGAAAGTTTGAAATAAATGCCGGGGTTAGCGAAATAATCCCGGTCAAAATTTTTAAATAAGGAATGCTTAAAAATTTCGGAAATGAATTGCTTTAAAACAAGCAATTTCTGCTTGCAAAAGCGGTCGAATAATCATCTCAAAATTGAGAGTCCTGCAATACTTCTTCACCCAAATTTCCATAATCGGGCAGGGGTTTGTAAGTGGTGTTTCCGGCGCGCATGATGCGAATTGCCCGCGCACCGTTCGCTTGCGCGGCTTCGATATCCGAGTCTGAGTCGCCGTAAAACAGGCGGATATGCAATCGCTTGATCGGCGCGATTTTATAATTCTCGCCACGCTTAAATCCCGTAAAAACAACCTTGTTCGGATGCTTCAAATTGAATGTTTTCGTCAAGGTTTCAGTAAGTCTTTCGGTGGGCGTGGCCGGGCGGGCGGTGATAAAATAAATGGTATCGCCGCGTTCCTGGTGAAATTTGATCAGACGCCGGGCAATGTCTTTGGGAATGCTGAATTGATCGAGCCTGTTATTCATTTCCACCCAAAATGTATCCATCGCCATGAATTTGGCGCTCCCCGGCGAGTATTTGTTCATGCCGTAGTAAAAGCCGGGGCTGGAAAACAGCACCGTGTCATCCACATCAAAACCAATTCGCATGGGCGGCTGATTTTGCAGACTTTGCACCAGCGTGTCGAATGAGAGCCGGCGGATATTGCCAGCTTGTGGGCGCTTCATTGTGCTTGAACAGCTAACCAAAAATAAAATCAATAAGATAGAGGCGCTTTTTTTATAATTCATTATTTCAATCTCACCGGGTTTTTAATCAATGTTCAAAAAATGATTTTAAAAGAGTTTAGCCGGGTTACTTCATAAACCGCCACCGGACAGGAGGTTGTTTCAGATTCTATTTTGCCACTGCTTTTCACGGATATACACTGGTTTTAAGTCATTTTTGATGAATGATTTCCACTTACATTTCGTTGTATCAATCCGCGTAAATCGGTGGCAAATTTTTTAATTTGCAATAGTCTGATCATCGGGCTGAAACCCGTCATTTTTTTTTCATGAGATTACATCAAAAATATTAACTCGACAATGTTAAATTGGATTTTTTGACAGGATTTACAGGATTAAACAGGTTTATTATTTAAAGATTTGTTGATCATTCTTTTGAAATATCATGTATATCCTGTTG
>CAYVDX010000733.1:0-2602 GCA_964450485.1 uncultured Calditrichaceae bacterium | reverse complement strand
TTGCCCTGCTTTACATGCTCGTTACCGGCCAGGGCGATTGGCATTTTTCCAACGCCATCTGGGTTTTCAGCATTGGCGTCGCATTGCTGTTGGGGCTGTGGATGATCGTGCTGAATCCCCGTTTGATCCAAAAACTCACGCGCCGCCTGCAAGCCCGTTTTTCCGCCGCGTCCAAACTGCGCTCGCTGATCGCCGCGTTTGAGAACCTGTCGTTTCAGGACAGCGCGGTGATATTGGGGTTAAGCCTGCTTTGGTACCTGCTGATTATTTTTCAGTATCACATCGTGGTCAGCGCGTTTACCAATGTGTCCGTCGGCGCGTCATACCTCGCGGTTTCCGCCATGCTGCTGATCAAAACCCTGCTGCCCTTCACCCTTGGCGACCTTGGCATCCGCGAGGGCGTGGCCATGTATTTTTACAGCCGGTTCGGCATCCCGGAAGCCGCGGTGTTCAACGCCTCGCTGCTGATCTTTCTGTTCAATTTGCTGCTGCCCGCACTATGCGGCATTTACTACGTTTTCCAATTGAAGGAAATAACGGCGGAATCCCCGGAACCGCTCGACGAACCTGCCGAAGAAATCATCCCGCAACCTTCCAACGGCGGAAAATGGCCCCTGCGATGATCGAAATTGCTCTGCTCACATCCGGTATGATTTATTGCGGCGCCGTTTTGTTTTTTCTGATCGGCATTTTACGCGAACGCCGGAATCTGCCTGCGCGAAATGGCGAGCAGCCGTTTGTGTCGGTGTTGGCGCCGGCGCGAAATGAAGCCGACAACATTTTGCCAACCCTGCAAAGCCTTGCCCGGCAATCTTATCCGCCGGATCGTTACGAGGTTTTGATCATCGATGATCATTCCACGGATGACACCGGCGGCGTGGTGCGGCAATTTATCGAAGAGCAGCAACTCAATCATTTTCAGTTGCTTACCCATCGCAACGATGGCACGCGCCCCACGTATAAAAAGAATGCCATCACTTATGCCATGCAATTTGCCCGCGGGGAAATTATCCTGACCACGGACGCGGATTGCCGGGTGCAGTCGGGTTGGATTGCCGCGATGGCCAACTGCTACGACGACCAAACCGGGCTGGTCGCGGGATTGATTACCTTTGATCCGGCCGCTGAAAAGACGCTTTTTCACAAGCTGCAAACCCTGGAATTTGCCGGTCTGGTGTTTGCCGGGGTCGGCGCGATCGGCAACCATTATCCCCTGATTTGCAATGGCAGCAACCTGAGTTATCGCCGCGCCGCGTATGACGAAATCGGCGGATTTGAGGGACACGAGCATATCCCCTCCGGCGACGATGATCTCTTTATGCAGAACCTGCATCATTTCACGAAGTGGAAGATTCGTTACAATCTCGATCCGGCGTCGATTAATGTCACACAGCCGGTGGACACGCTGCGCCAGTTTTTCAACCAGCGGGCCCGCTGGGCGTCCAAAAGCCGCAGTTACCCGGACGCCAAAACCTTTGCCCTGCTGCTGACAATTTACACGTTTTACCTGCTGCTGTTGTTTTCCCCCGCGCTGCTGTGGCTGAAATGGATTTCCATTCCCACGCTGCTGATCGCCCTGGCGCTGAAAATTTTGCCGGAATTTGCCCTCATCAGTCAGGCGTTAGCCATCCTGCGCCGCCGCGATTTGCTGCGCTATTTTCCGTTGGCGGAAGCTGCCCAAATTCCCTATATTGTCCTCGCCGGCTTTGCCGGTTTTTTTAAATTATTCAAATGGAAATAAAAAAAACGCTGGAGGTTTCCAAAACCTCCAGCGTTTGGCAAGTTGAAATATGCTCACCCATCGAACCCTGGCGAAGATATTCTACCAACCCTTTCCGCAAATTATTTGGCGAATGCCGCCGGCGGAAAATAAAATTTATCTCACTTTCGACGACGGCCCCTATCCGCCGCTGACAACGCCGCTGTTGGATTATTTAGCCGCGCAAAACATTCCAGCGACCTTTTTTCTCTCCGGAGAAAACGTTTTTCGTTATCGCCATCAAATCTCCGCGCTGAATTACGACGATCACGCCATCGGCAACCATTCGTTTCATCATGCGCCGCTGTTCGGTTTGAAGCAAAAAACGCTGGCCCGGGAACTGAATGCCGCGGATGTGATAATACAGCGTTACGTAAAACAGAATGCCCGCCTGTTTCGCCCGCCCTACGGTTTTTTTGACAAACGCATTTTTCCTGCGCTGCAAGCCTCCGGCAAACAGATGATCCTCTGGTCAGTGATGGCAAACGATTTCAAGTGGGATAAACCTAACATTTTGCGATGCTTACGCCGCTCTGTAAAACCGGGAGACATCATCGTTTTCCATGATTCACCCATGACAGAAAAAGTGTTGCTGCCGGTGTTGGCGGAATTTGTCAACCATTGCCGGGAACGCGGTTGGGGCTTTGGGGAGTGTTTACCTTGATTGGCATGGCGGAGTAGGGGAAGTATTGATTTTCAGAAAATGATTTTGGCAGAATAAAGTGAACCGGCGAATCCCGCAAGGGACGAGCCGGGGACAGGGAGAATCGGAGGAGGGTGAACCGGCGAACCGGCGACGGGGAGTATGGGCGACCAATCTGTTTCACCCATTCTCCGTTTTTT
>CAYVDX010000732.1:0-2607 GCA_964450485.1 uncultured Calditrichaceae bacterium | reverse complement strand
GGGCGGCCCGCGGCAAGATATTCGCTCGTTGTTATTGACAACCGGCCAGGGCTTTTACACTGCCTCCGCCTTTGTGCGGACAGTGACTGACGCCGGGATTACCGGCAAAGTGACCGTAAAGCTGCGCTATAGCGGTCAAAATTATTTTGTCGGTATCCCTGCCGCGATTGATTCTTCCGGGTGGACCGGCATCTCGGATACCCTGCTGCTGACATGGTCGGGAGACCTGGAAATCGCGGAAATATACGTGGAAACGACCCAGGGATACACCGGCGATATGATTGTCGATGACGTCACCCTGCGGCCGGATTCGATCCTCACGGGTTTGGAAATCAGCGCCGGTCTCCCTCTTAACCCGCGCGAGATAAACCTGCGGAACTGGCCGAATCCTTTTAATCCGTCCACTTACATTGCTTTCGATCTCCCGCGCGCGTCTCGGGTTCGCCTGGATATTTACGATGCCTTGGGCAGAAAAATCAAAGACTTGTTAAATGACAGACTTCAGCCGGGACGTTATAAAATTATTTGGGATACCCGCGATCAAAACAATCAACCCGTTTCGAGCGGTATTTATTTTGCCAGGCTTGGCGCGGATGGATTTTTCAAAATACGCAAGTTGGCGCTGATTCGTTAACCATCGGGCAAACCGGCGGAATAAAATCTAAGTGAAAATGATGGCCAAAAAATATTTTGTGTTCATTTCCCGGAAACTCAAATTTTCTGCATCAGTCCCTTGTCGAACCGCCGCGACACATCGTGTACAACCGGCTTGCCCATCGACGGCTTTCGCGAAGTGGTTTACCGTGTGGTGGATTCACTGCCTGCCGCCGGGGACAAAAATTGCTTTCTGATCAAAGGCGAGGAGAAAACATAATTATCTATAAACGTATTTTTCTGATTTTGCTTGCCGTGGGGGCATTGTTATTGTTTGTCGTGAACCGTTTGTCCGGAACGATGCAGACGCCGCCGCAACATAAACCCAACATCGTTTTTTTCCTCATCGATGACCTGGGCTGGCGGGACCTGGGCTGCTACGGCTCATCGCTTTATGAAACGCCGGCAATCGATCAATTAGCCGCTGACGGCATGCGCTTTACGCAAGCCTATAGCGCCCATCCCCGTTGCGTGCCATCCCGTTTTGCCATTATGAGCGGCAGGTTTCCGGCGCGCGGCGGCGTGCCCGGCCAATCAACCGAGCTTCCATTGGAAGTGGAGACCATCGCCGAGGCATTGAAAGCCGGGGGATATAAAACCTTTTTCGCGGGAAAGTGGCATTTGGGAAAAAAGGGCGCATACCCGGATAACCAGGGATTTGACGTCAACATCGCCGGCGGCAAAGCGGGATCGCCAAGATCATATTTCACCCCGTATAATGTCGGGCATAAGCCCTGGCATAAAAAAAAGACGCCCATTTACGGATTGGATGACGCGCCGGAGGGCCAATACCTGACAGACCGGCTGACGAACGAGACAATCGGTTTTTTAAAAGAAAATATCCATCAGCCGTTTTTTGTGATGTTGGCGCATTATGCCGTGCATGATCCGCTGCAGGCCAGGCAGGAAATGGTTGATCGATACAATGCGAAACTGAAATCCATGCCAAAACCGCGGGTTCCGGAATACATCAAGGAAGGCGCCGGTTTTACCAAAATGCGCCAGGATAACCCGGTTTATGCCGCCATGATTCAAAGCGTGGATGAGAGCGTCCGGCGGGTTCTGGCAACGCTGGATGAACTCGGTCTCACCGACAACACCCTGGTTGTTTTCACCTCGGATCATGGCGGGTTGTCGAACCGGGGGTATCGTCAACGCCAGTTGGCAACCTCGAATGCGCCCTTGCGCGCGGGCAAAGGCTGGTGCTACGAAGGCGGGATTCGCGTGCCGCTCATCGTGAGGTGGGCGGGAAAAATCGAACCGAAAAGCGAGACCGGCGCCCTGGTATCCGGCGTGGATTTTTTTCCGACGCTGCTGGAAGCGGCGGATTTGCCCTTGCAGCCCGAACAGCGCCTCGACGGGGTGAGTTTTTATGATGCTTTGTCGGGCAAAAGAAACCGTGCGCGCAAACCGATGTTCTGGCATTCTCCCAAAGGCCGCCCGCACAGCACCGGCGATGTGAATTGCAGCGCCATCCGGGAAGGGGATTACAAACTCATCGATTGGTACGACGACGGCCGGATAGAACTGTTCAATATTCGCAAAGACATCGGTGAAGCGCTCGACCTGGCTGAGGCGATGCCGGAAAAACGCGACGAGTTGTATCGCAAATTAGAGGAATGGCGAAAGGAAGTGAATGCCTACATCGATCCGAAACCCGCGAAACGGACAAAATGACTGGAGCAAATATGAAAAAAATGAAATCACTGTTGAGCGGGTTTGCGGTTTTCGCCGCAAGCTGTTTTATTGCGGTGAGCGGATGGGCGCAACCAGCGGAACCGGCTCAGACCGGCCGCCCCAACATCGTGTGGATTTCCGTGGAAGACATCAGCCCGCACATCGGCGCGTACGGCGACACGCTTGCGCGAACGCCCAATATCGACCGGCTGGCAAGCGAGGGTGTGCGCTACACCAGCGCCTTCACCACGGCCGGCGTTTGCGCCCCCAGCCGTT
>CAYVDX010000731.1:0-2607 GCA_964450485.1 uncultured Calditrichaceae bacterium | reverse complement strand
TAACCGCTGTTGTTGAAAATCATGCCGCCGGGCGATTGTTCGATGCGACATTCACCGCGCCAAAACATGCTTCGGGAACGCCGTGGTCTTTTTCGCCGGGCATCGCATTGATCGCCATGACGTTTTTTGCCTACCTCCCCGGCTGGCTGGTGGAAACCGATGTCTGGATTCGCCTGCAAGCCGCTCGCAGCACCGCGGAAGCCCGCAAGGGCATTTTGGTGGCGTCGTTCAATTCACTTGTTTTTGTCGGCTTGCTGCCCATGCTGATCGGTCTGGCGGCCTTGCTGCTCTATCCGCCAGCGCAGGGTCAAATTCCCGCTGATTTAGCCGACGGCGCGCTCATTTTCAACGCGCTGATGCGCGATTACACGCCCGGCTGGCTGAGCGTGCTGCTGGGCATCGGCCTGGCGGCCGCGGCCATGTCCACGGTGGATACTTGCGGGAACGTGGTTGCCCTGTCAGCGTCGTATGATTTGGCGGAACCGTCGCTCAAAAATCGCCTTTCCCGCCGACAGCTCGAGGCGTTGGCGCGCTGGACGTCGGTCGGGGCAATTTTTATCGCCTTTGTGTACGCCCTGTTCACCGAATCGCTGTGGGATATTTTTTATCTCTCTTCCGGCGTGCTCACCACCACGGTTTTTCTGCCGGTCATCGCTGTTTTTTTGCCAAACGCAACTGCCCGGCAAGTCAATTTTGCGATGATTTTCGGCTTTGCGGGAACACTGCTTTTCTATTTTATCGAATCGCGTGGTTTTCTGACACCCATCGAACCGCAGTGGCTGGCGGAAACACAGGTGGGTTACATTTTGCTGGGTTTTTTGTGCGGCATTCTGGGATTTGGCGCCGGCAGCCGATTTTCCGCCGTCAATGATTCAACCGGCTAATCACAAAAAAAAAACGCGAAACGGAGCAGCTCTTTTTTGCCAATTTGTAAATCCGATTGACAAATTGGCAAGTTTTTGGTAAATTTTTGCCATGATCGAGCGAGAATTAACCGTAAAATTGCAAAAAGCCGCTTCTCAATTTCCGGTATTGGCGATCATTGGGCCGCGTCAATCCGGCAAAACAACGCTGGTGAGGCATACCTTTTCTGAAAAACCCTACGTGAATCTCGAAGCGTTAGACACGCAGGCATTTGCCCGGGAAGACCCGCGCGGCTTTTTAGAGAATTATCCCGCCGGCGCAATCATCGACGAAGCGCAACGCGTGCCGGAGTTATTTTCCTACATCCAGGTCATTGTCGATGAATTGCAGCAATCGGGCATGTTTATCCTCACCGGCTCACAAAATTTTCTGATCCAGGAAAATTTATCGCAAACACTCGCCGGACGGGTTGCTATTTTTACGCTGCTGCCGCTAAGCCTGGAAGAATTAAAAGCGGCGCAACACCCGCTCAATCGTTACGAGGAATACATTTTCCGGGGATTTTATCCGCGCATTTACGACAAAAAAATCCCCCCGGGTGACTGGTATCCCTCTTACATCCGAACCTATCTTGAACGCGATGTCCGGCAAATCAAAAACACCATGGATTTAAGCCTGTTTCAAAAATTTATCAAATTATGCGCCGGACGGATTGGGCAATTGTTAAACATGAGCGCATTAGGAAATGATTGCGGCATAAGCCATAACACCGTGCGATCCTGGTTATCATTATTAGAAGCCAGTTACGTCATTTTTTTGCTTCAGCCGCATCATAACAATCTAAAAAAACGCATCGTAAAAATGCCTAAGCTCTACTTTTACGATACCGGCGTGGCGTGTACGCTTCTGAATATTCAATTTGAACAGCAGCTTGAAACGCATTATTTAACGGGCAACTTATTCGAGAATCTCGTCATTTCCGAGCTGATCAAATATCGCCTAAACCGGGGGTTATCTCCGAATGTTTATTTTTGGCGGGATCGCACCGGCAACGAAATCGATTGTCTGCTGGAATTCGCTGATCATGCCACGCCGGTAGAGATCAAGTCCGGGAGAACGGTTACCCGCGACTATTTTAAAGGCTTATTCCGGTGGAATAAACTCTCGGGCGGCGCCCCCTCGCAGTCGTATGTGGTTTATGGTGGAAATGAAACCCAAAAACGCAGCGACGGCAACCTGCTGCCCTGGAAATCGCTGACTGCAATCTTTGAAAAATTGCCCTGATTCCGAAAAAACTGCAATTCCTATTGCCTGCCCCTCAAAAGCAATCTATATTTTCAACATGAACGATTTTTTCGACGAAACACAACAAGACTGGAAAGCGATTTTGGCGCAGCTTTCCCAGGCTCGGGAAACCGGCGATTATTCGCACGAGGATGTGGAACTGATCCGCCAAGAATTGCGGTCAGAAGATGAACGCATTCGCGGCGCAGCAGCGTTAGCCGCCGAAGGGTGTCTTTTCGAACCATTTATACTCGATCTCATCATCGAGATTGCCGAATATGACCCTAATCCGTCGATTCGCAAAGCTGCCATCCAATCGTTATCTTTAATTATCGAAGAAGGCATTGAACAGGGTTTGGAAGATGAAAGTGGTGCGGATACTTCGCTGGATTACGCTGAAGAATGGGAGGAATATCAATCCGGTGGTTTGCGTGATGATTATCAACGTGTCAAAGGCCT
>CAYVDX010000730.1:0-2607 GCA_964450485.1 uncultured Calditrichaceae bacterium | reverse complement strand
GTGCATAAAACCGCGCGGCCGGACTCCGTTTTCATCGAATTTGTTTCATATAAAAAACGTTCCGGCATCTTCAAAGTGGTCAATTTTACAGGTAATGCAGTGTGGCTGTATGCGCGTAAATACCATGATTCCCCATATTTGCTTCACTCAATACAAATCAAAACACTTGATGGATGGAAGGGACGGTTTTCCAGGCTTTTCTGGTGTGGTTTAGATTTCAGTCCCTATGTTGAGATTAAGCTGAAACCCGGTCAACAGATGCTTTTTTATATTCCCGTGCCGGATCAACATTTCCCCCAAAAGGCAAAACAGTTCGCTCAACAATGGCGGGTTGGATTAAGCGTCCATGGCAAAAGGTTACGAAATACGAACAAACGCTCCATTCCCCGCCCGAAACGAAAAGCTATCAACCGCATTTGGAGTGCTCCTTTGCCATTGCCTCCGGTTGATGAAATGGCAGACGATTTTCACTTGTGGCGTTGACGAATATTGACCCAAGACACGAAGTTCTCTGTTAAACTAAATTAACCCGACTGTCAGTGAATTGCAGGCGCATTTTAGAGGCGTCGGGATTTGATGAATCCGCTGGCTGAATGATGGAAATCGCAGGGAATTTTCAGTAAGGAAATACCATCATCAACACTGCTTTTACAGGTACACCATTGGTAGAATGACGAGGTGGGTTTCTCAGTCAGAACACGCAAAAGCCGGGCAAATTGTCCGGCTTTTGCGTTGGCATTAGATTCAGCATCGTTTTTTCGTTCGCCCCGCCAGCGGCGGTTGATCGAATTACGACTATTTGTTTTCCGAAAAAATCAAATGTAACCCCAGCCCGATAAAAATACTTCCCGGCAGCCAGGTTTGAAATTTCACAGCAATCGGATGCCGCATTAATCGTGTCCCAACATATCCGAACAGCAAAGCAACGAGGATATTGACGATGGTGCTGTTGATATCGAAAATGGCGCCTAAAAAAATAATCTGTAAGCCCACTTGCCCCCAATCAGGAGTGATGAATTGTGGCAAAAAAGCCAGAAAAAAGATGGCTACTTTGGGATTGAGCACATTGATAACAACCGCTTCCCGGTAAATTTTCCAAAGCGATTCATTTTTTATTTGTTGATTCTGTCTATCATTATTTTGAAATAAAATTACACGCAAACCCAGGTAAATCAAATACATTGCCCCAACACAACGCACGGTATTGTACGCCTCTGTTGAATACATCAAAAGTGTGGACAACCCCAGTGCAGCAGCGGCAATGTGAACAAATGTGCCGGTTCCAATCCCCAGCGCGGAAATAACCCCGGCCTTGCGTCCCTGGGCAGCGCTTCGGGTGATGATGTAAAGCATGTCGGGTCCCGGCGTAATATTCAGCAGCAACCCGGCAGCGATAAACAGTAAAAAATTGTCAACACTTGGCATTGGGATTTTTCACCATAAAATTTACCAGATATTTTGAACAGAATACTTATCGAATATTCTATCTTGTGTAAGGATTGGAATGTTTTCAAATTGCCCTTGGGCAATTATTAGTCGATCAAAAGGATCGCGATGATGTTGTGGCAAAGATTCAATTAAACTTAGGTGATCCAGTGTTATGGAAAGTAAGTGAATTTTAAACCTCCCGGATCGCTGGTGAACGTAATCTATAACTGGCTGGGGGAGTTTTAATTTTCGCAGATTTGTTTTGATTGCCATTTCCCATACACTGGCCAAGCTCAAGAGAATATTGTTACTCGGATCGAGAAATAGTTTCTTAGCAGTAGCGGACAGCCGGGGATCATCAACCATTAACCATAAAAAAGCATGAGTGTCGAGGAGTATTTTCAATACATATATTCCTGAAAATCTTCGAGGGGTTCATCAAAATCATCGGCAATTTCAACAATGCCTTTATCGATGCCAATCTCCCGAATCGGTCTTGGGCTTGGTGTAATAATAAGCCGTTTCCCCGATGTTTCCAAATCCACGGGTTCGCCAGGCTGAAGATCGAGTTGCCGTCTTAATCGTTTCGGGATGAGCAGTCTGCCAAATTTATCGATTTTACCAACCATTTTAGTTACCTTTTTTGGCAAATTTAATTAAAAAATTGCCAATTTTCAACCAGGTTTTTAGAAAAAATGCCAATCACAATTTGAAGCTTTAGCCACAGATTTACACGGATATTCACGGATTAATCTTTGTTTTTAAAAATTTTTTGCGAAAATCTGTGTTGATCTGTGAAAATCCGTGGCTAAATAGCCGATTTTTTTCGAACATGTGATTGGCAGAAAAAAATATTGATTCGAGTCATAAGTTGAACAAAATTTTGTGGCTTTTGGCTAAAACAGTTAACTTGTAATCGGTGTAGATTCGGTTTTATGTAAAACATTCTCTCATTTATTCCACCCCCCGGCGTTCCGGAGCCTGCCCCGGAACGCCGGGGGCAAGCTCTACGGGGTTTTAAGGTATTTAGAACGCAATTTGCTATAAATATCTTACCCCTCCGGGGTATAATTGGCAAATGATCCGAATTTTTGAAGTTCAACCCCGTTGGGGTGAAATATTTATACCCTAAAAATGCAACAAATTAAATAAGTTAAGAAATCATTTAGGTTTACCATT
>CAYVDX010000729.1:0-2609 GCA_964450485.1 uncultured Calditrichaceae bacterium | reverse complement strand
CGCCGGCCGCCGTTTTTCGGCATTTTTTCTGAAATTTTTCATCAAAAAAGAATTGCGCAACCTGCCGTTTGAAGTTCAGTTGCGCCGCCGCCTGGAAATGTTGGGACCGACCTACATCAAGCTTGGGCAAATCATGGCCATTCGCGAAGATATTTTGCCCCGGCACGTCACCAACGAACTCAAGCAATTGCTGGATCGCCTCCCGGAAGTGCCCTTTGAAATCATCCGCGAAATTATCGAGGAAAGCCTGGGCGACACGCTCGATAACATTTTTTTATATGTTGATCCCAATTCCATCGGCTCGGCCTCCATCGGGCAAATCCATCGCGCCACAACCCTCAGCGGCTTGCCAATCGTCATCAAAGTGATTAAGCCGGGCATCCGCGTAACGATTTTGTCTGATCTGAAATTGTTGCAAATATTGGCCGGTTTTCTGGATTGGATCATTCCGCGTTATCAGCCGCGGGTGATCATCGACGAATTTTGCCGCTACACCGAAAAAGAAATCGACCTCACCTACGAAGCGGATCACGCCGAACTGTTTGCCGCGAATTTTGCCAATGTGTCGAACATCGTATTTCCCAAAATTTACCGCCATCTCAGCACCCGGGATGTGCTCTGCATGGAATATTTCCAGGGCGTCAAGCCAAACGATCCTGAGATTTTTCAACTGAGCGTTGCGGATCAACGCCGGGTGATCGACCTGGGCATGTTCGCGATTATTAAGATGCTCTTCGAGGACGGCTTTTTTCACGCGGATTTGCATGCCGGCAATCTCATCATTTTGCCCGGGCCGAAAATCGGTTTCATTGACCTGGGAATGGTCGGGCGTTTTGACGACAAAGTCAAACGAACGATACTCTACTATTTTTACGCGTTGGTCAACGGCGATATCGAGCGATCGGCAAAACACTTGCTGGCCATGGCGCACATCGGCAAGGGCGGCGATCCGGCCGGCTTCAAGCGTTCCGTATCGGATTTGCTTCGTCGCTATTTGCTGCAGGCGTCTCGCGGCAATTTTAGCCTGGCGCAATTGATTCTGGCATCGCTGAATTTGAGCAGCAAATATCGCATCTTTTTTCCGGTGGAGATGACCCTGATGGTCAAGGCATTGGTCACTTTTGAAGGCGTCGGGCAATTTTTAACGCCGAATCTCGATGTGCCCCGTTTGTCCCAAAAGCACATTCGCGGTATTTACAGCAAGCATTTTAGTTTGGAAAATTTGTATCATCAGTTCAGCAAGGGCCTGCCGGAACTGATGGATTTGTTAGTACAACTCCCTCGTATTGCATCGGATAGCACCCGCTCGTTGGATGAAATGCTCAACACCGACAGCTCGCGGGAAAATCCGTTGGCCGGATTAAAAGGATCGCTGATTGCCGGCGCCTGTATTGTCGGCGCGGTGATTGCAATTGTGCAGGGCGGACATCCGTCGCTTTATGTCTCATTGATACTAATCGCGATTTTATTTTTCATTTTTGGAAAATGATGCGTATAATATAATGAGACCGGATATTCCGTCGGCGTCCGGCATTGGATTTAGCTCCTTTTGGACTTACACCGCAGTTTTACGGTTAGGAATGTAGATCGACGTGCGGGAGCGGTTGAATATGAGCAGCAATACAAAACCTAAAAAAGCCGTCATTCAATTTAATGATGCGGATCTGGAAGAATTACACCAGTACTACGATCCGCAAATAATCGCTCGCAAGCGCTTTCCCGAAGTGCTGAAAAAGCGACCGATTATTCTGTCGCACGGCATCGCCCGCCCCGATTATTTGGTCGATTCCATCTTTCGCACCCTCAATCTTTCGTTGTATGATTTCAGCTTTGTTTCCGACCGTTTTCACTATTTCAAGGGAATTGCCAGTTTTCTTCGCAAGCATGATTTTGATGTGCACCACACCAGCGTCAGTTTTGCGGCAAATGTTGAAACACGCGCGGCGGATTTGCGCCGGGAAATCCTCAAAATTTTGGAAAAAACCGGCGCGGACAAAGTGCACATCATTGCCCACAGCATGGGCGGCTTGGACGCCCGGCATATGATTGTCAACTACGATATCGCGGATAAAATCGCCTCGCTGACCACCATCGGCACGCCGCATTACGGCACCAGCGTCGCGGATGTGGTGATGAAATACGGGATTAACCAGGTCATCGGCGTGTTGAGCCGCATCATGAATTTGGAGGGCGTCCGAAGCTGCGCCACTGAAAAATGCCGGGAATTTAATGAATATGCGGAATCATTTGAAGCGACAAATGCCGTATTTTACCAGACATACCGAAGCGCTTCGACGTATGAACATACATTTTTGCCCTTCCAGTTTGCCTGGAAAATTTTGGAAAAATATGAGGGTGAAAACGATGGGATGGTGTCGGTTGAATCTCAACGGTGGACCGACAAGCTAATTGCCCCGGACGGCACGGTTAAAATCGTGCCGCAGCACAAATTCCCCATTCCGGCGGATCACCTCGACCAGATGGGTTGGTGGAATCTGAATGAAATTCACAAAGCCGGCTGGTGGAATATGAAAGCATTACGCGAAAAACAGAAGCACGAAGAAATCATCAAAAATGTCTATTTGAAAATTGCCCGGGAGATATGCGGG
>CAYVDX010000728.1:0-2618 GCA_964450485.1 uncultured Calditrichaceae bacterium | reverse complement strand
TCCGACGGTCTCCGTCGGAATGCCTTTTGCGAGGCTCTGCCTCGCGTAACATGAGATAATAAGTTTGTTGACTGCGCTGTTGCGGCAAATGTCGATTTTATCGTGAGTAATGATAAAGATTTCCGGCTTTTAAAAAAAATCGATTTCCCGGTTGTGCAAATTTTAACCTATGACGAATTTGAAGCAAAATACCGAAAGAATTTCGTCTGAAATGAATCCTGCCTGACTTTTCCCACCCCTGAACTCAAGGATTTTTCTTTCCGCCTGCTGTGACCCATAAACCGGTTTGGCAAAACATGAAAAAGCCAATTGGGGAATCCAGGTGAAAGACGCTTCAGTGAAAAGGATTTGTCCCGGAATGAAGATTCACTGGTTGTACTTCGCCCAGAAACTCCGTTTGCGTTGATGAGTTGCGAGAATCGCTTCAAAGAATTGGCGATGCGGCGTCAGGTCTTGCCATTCAGCGATTTCCCTTGCCAATTGATCGAGTTTTTTAAGATAGCGAACGCCGTGATGATAATATTTGGATTGCGCCCTTCTCAATATCGATTCCAATAATGCCCGGTAAATCAGGCATGCGGACAAATACCTTTTTTCCTTTTCCAGACTTTGCGCAAGCGGCAGCAGGCTGCCATAAAAGTCGCCGTTCAATTGTTCCCGGCGAGCCAAAACATATTTTTCCGCTTCATCCGCCAGGCCTTCGCGGATCAAAAACCCGGCGTCGATGTCAGAGAAATCTTTTACACGCATTATCCGGGCGCATTCTTCCCGGATGACGGTATCGCGTTGGTCTTTTCCAATGATGGAAAGCAGCTGCGCAAAATTTTCCTCGCTTCGATTGCCATGAAAAATACGCCAGGCCGTTTCCGCCATTTTTTCCGGGTTGCGCAGCTTTTTATAAATGGCTAATAGCAGCAGATTTTTATCATTGATTCGGAAAGTTTCTTTATCCGAAATTTTTTCCAACCAGTCAAGCGCCTTTTGGGGATTTCTTGCCGATAAATACACTTTGGCAATATCCAGGCAGGCTGCCACAGAAGTTTCCGGGGATGATCGCAAGCGGGTTTGTTCAAAAAGTTCGGCGTCTTTTAGCTGTTTTGCCAGGATTTCGACCCCCCGCAGGTAGTGTCGTTTTTCCCAGGAACCATTCGGATATTTTTCGGCTTCAACCTGGAATTGCATTGCCAATTTGCGCATCGCTGTTTCGGACAGATACTCTCCGGCGCAATCAATCAGACACCCGCGAACGCCGTAATTGTCTGCCGCAAATAAATCCCGTAATTGATCCACAAGCCAATCCTTGTCATTGCATTGCCGGGCATAATCGACAAACAAGCTGCGGGCAGTGTCACCAAACACCACGCCCACCGAGCCGCCGGAATCATCACAGCTTTCAAAAATCGCCTCATCGCAGCGAAAAAACGCCGCTAACAGCTCAATCCCCTGCGGCGGGTCTGATACGCCGGCTTGCAAATCCGCCAGCATCGTTTCCAGGCTTTGCGCGAAATGTCGGGACTCCCGCCAGTCAATAAAGCGTTTACCGCGCTTTAAACCGCTTATTTTTGCTTTAAAGCGTTTTACATTTTCTTTTGGAGTGGCGACCAAATGCGCGATCAGGTTGGCGGCTTCTTCACTTTGCGAAGCGAATTTCAGCAGCGCATCGGCTAACGTTTCGACGCCCAGGTCAATCAATTTTTGACGGGTATTTTGATGCTTCATTATGCGTTTCTTTTAACCATATTTTTTCTCAGGTGAAAATTAGCTTACGTTTAAAAAATCGTATTTGTGTCGCAATAAATATGGAAACCGTTGAAACGGTTATTTTAGCTCAATATGTTCTCATTAACCCCGGGATTAATCCCGGGGTTAATGAGAAAACTGAATGTTTTATAGCCGTTTCAACGGCTTTTACAATATGTGCTACACAAATATAAACAATTTTAATGTCAAGCGTTCAGGACAGGTTTGCTTACTCGTTACGAAGCTCCTGCTTCGTAACTTTTTTTCTTCGGAAGCTCCGCTTCATAACCGGCGGAAAACTTGCGCAACGATGTAATCGTTTGGTAAGTTTGCTTAATGAGATTCCGGGAGCCCTCAACCCGGAATGACAGAAAAAACAGGCGCTTGTCACTCCCGCGAATGGACGCAGCGCAATTTGCACTTTTAGACCACTTTTCAGAAACCGTTGAAACGGTTGAAATCTCATTGTAAGATTTTATTAACACCCGGCTGAAGCCAGGTGTTAATGAGAAAAAAACAGCCACGCAGCCGTTTCAACGGCTTTACCTTTGTGCAATTTGCGCTGCGCCCCCTGCGAATGCATCCCGGATCCCGGGATGCCAAATAAACTTCAAAAACTTCAAGCTCTCACCCGTGCGAAGTATATATTTTTCCGCGGGTGAAAATTAGTTTACGTTTAAATAATCTGCTTCTCTGATAAATTTGCGGGGCAGGAAGCCCTGTAATGCGTTACAGGTTATCCAAAAAACCTTTAACCGTTTTAGTATGCGGATGCTGCTCGCCCAAAGCGGTAGTAAATATTTCGTAAGCTTTTATCCATAAATCGCGGGCGTTTTCATAGTCACCCAAATTTTTATACACCATCGCCAAATTCGACT
>CAYVDX010000727.1:0-2630 GCA_964450485.1 uncultured Calditrichaceae bacterium | reverse complement strand
GGGTGGGGGTGAGTTTCCTTTGCCAATTCCCTTCCTCAATTACCATGCCAAAGATCTGTATGTAGAGTAGACCGGGGAGAGGGGGGAGCAAATAAAAAAGCCGGAAGAAAAATCTTCCGGCTGTAAAATAAAACTACGAGCGTCCCAAAAACCGATTACTCATTAAAGTAAAAATTAATCGGATTAAGCGGTTTTCCTTTATAATATACTTCATAATGCAGATGGGAGCTCGTCGCCAACCCGGTTTTGCCTACTTCGCCAATTTTATCTCCACGTTTTACAAACTGTCCCTTTCGGACATAAATTTTTTGCATGTGACCATAACGCGTTTTAAACCCGTATTTATGATCAATTAACACCGAAAGCCCATACCCGCTATTCCGCCCGGCAGAGATAACCTGTCCATCCGCGGGCGCAATGATTGGGGTACCACGCATGGCAGCCAGATCGAGACCGCGATGAAAATGCCTGACTTTTCGAATCGGGTGCATTCGCATTCCAAATCCGCTGGAAATATACGCGCTTGGGACAGGTTTAAGCACGGGAAGATATCGAAGCGAGTCTTGTTGTCTTTCCACGGTTGTCAGCAATTTCTGATAGCTCTCTTTTTCCAGCCGCACTTCCCGTTCTATCTTGTTCAAAAGTTTTAGATTTGTAGATAAGTTTTTACTAAACAAAGATTCATCCGATAACATAAGACTGTTCATATCCGGATCCGTGCCCCCGACCCCGACTTTACGCACATCGGAATTAATCGGCGGCAAATCTAATAATGCCCGAAGCTGATCATCTTTTTCTCCCAATAAATCAATACTGGAACTCAATGTCGATATTTTGCTTCGCATTTTAGCCAGTTCATCTTGCAAAAATCCGTTTTCTTTATTGAGTTGAGTAATCTTACTGTTTTGACTATACCGCACAATTAAATCCGCTGAATATTTCAGCGCCAAGACAGAAAAAACAACAATAGCAATAATGGAAAGTATTATTTTTTTGAAAGAAAGTTTGAATTCTTTTACACCTGAGGCGTCAGGATTAACATAAATCAGTAGAGGTTTCTTCTTCATTAATAGCTCCTGTTTGACTTATGAAACACAAATATAACAACCCTCACTGAAAACATAGGCCGAAGTTAATTAAATTGAGATATTTTGTCAACACATTAGTTATAGAATTTACAGATTTCTGTCACACAGGGTGACTACTGTAAAATTCCGCAAACACATCAATTTCAATGAAACAGTCATTTTGTGGCTTTTACAACGCGGTATCCTGTTTTTAATATCTATTAACAATATTTTTTTGCTCTGCTTTAAATCACATTTAGAATTGAAAAAAAAAGATGAAAAATGAGGCTGGATTATTGGAACAAGGCCTTGATACTTCCCCAGGTTTTTGCAAAACTGCTGATTTTAGGAATTACCGTAATAACCTCGGTCATTTGAAAAGTGCCGTCAGTTCGACGAATACGCAGGCGATAGTAATAGGTCGCCCGTACGGTGGTAAGGTTGGTGTCTTCAAATTGATAATCGCTATTATCTCCCTTGGCGGTGATTTCACCGATTTTAGTAAAAATCTTATTATCATTGCTTCTTTCGATCAAGAAAATATTAATATCTTTTTCTTCCCCGGTTTTCCAGTTAATGACAATCCGGTCCCCTTGGGGCGTCCCCATAAACTCTTTAAGAACCGCGTCCGCGAAGACGCTCGTGAAAAGAGTTAAACCGAACAAAATTGTAAAAATCAGTTTCGCCATAATATTATTTATCGTTTCGACATGCGAAATTAAGAGCTTTTAGTGAAAAAAGCAAGCAGGTTGTTCGATTTTTAAAAATTATTCGGTTGGAAATAAAACCCGTTTATGTATCACGGTTTTAACTCAGACTGGCGCGAAAGAATATCATAATATGATTTGATAAACGCCTTATATTCTGAGGAATAGCCCTCTTTCAACGCTTCCAGCATTTCTTTGCGGAGTTTATTTTCTCGTTCGATCATTTCTTTTTTTAACCGCGGCGGCGACTTGGTAATCACATTCTTTTCGTGTTCCGCCAGTCGTTTTTTTGAGTGTTCCTTCTCCCGGACAGATTTTTGCGCATCCAACATTCGCGACAGAATTTTCTGCTGCCGCTCAATCACTTTGGGATCAAGCTTTTGCTTCTTCAAATCATCGATAACCTTTTCCATTTCTTCGCCCAATTCGTTCAAACGCCCCAGCACATCCTGGCGATTTCCCATTTGTTTGCTCATCTTTTCCAGCGAATTTCGGATCATCTGTTGTTGTGCGGCTGCCTGCGCCAACGACTGCCCGGGCACCTGCCCATTGGGTCGCTGGCCCTGCTGGAAGAGCCCCATGGTTTGCTGATTAAGCTGTCCCTGCTGACCGGCCATTTGCTGAAGCTGCTGCATGAACTGCTCAAATCCCGTGCCGGATCCCGATTGCATCATGTTATTCATCGAATTTTGCATGGACATGATTGCCTGGTTAAAATCGCCCATTGCCTTTTGTTGCGAACGGGCGGCACTCCGGGGATTGCGATTGGCCAGGCTTTGCAGCGCTGATTCCATGCTTTCCATCAGCGACGACATGGTTTTGCTCATTTCCGGCGAAATAAAAAACGATTTTTGCG
>CAYVDX010000726.1:0-2634 GCA_964450485.1 uncultured Calditrichaceae bacterium | reverse complement strand
TTCAGTTAGCCGGCGGCTTAACCGATTGGGGGGATGATACCCGCATTCAACTCCGCCACAGCAACAATGAAACCGATACCGTAAATGTAAACGAATTTTACCTGACCGGGAATTTAGAGAACAATGACCTGCTCAATGGCGGCGATGTCATTTACATTCCGCCGATTGATTTGAAAAAAAATTACGTGATTATTGAAGGAAACGTCGGATCGCAGGGAATTTACCAAATTCGTCAGCGGGAAAAGCTCTTTGATTTTCTCACCCGGCTTCAGGCCATCAACCGCAGCTCCGATATCGAGAATGTCATCCTGGTTCGCAATGATCAAAAATTTGTTTTCAATTTGTTAGACCGCAATTCAAAAGCCCGCACGGAGCTTCTCCAAACCGGCGACCGGATTATCATTCCCTCCAACCGCAACCAGGTTTATGTACGGGGAGAGGTTATGCAACCGGGTTCCTTTCCCTACCTGGCAAACTACACAACCAAAGACTATGCCGGTTCCGCCGGCATCCTGGAAACGGCAAAAAACCTGAAGAACCTGATTGTCATCCGCGGCGAAACCGGGCAGGTTGAAACCGGTGAAGACGTCGTGGTGCGCAATGGCGATATTGTAGTCGTTCCCCGCCGGGCCCGGGAATCATTTAAGGATCTAATGACAATATTGATGCCGATTATCAGCGTGGGCATTTCCGCAGCGGTGTTGGTTCGGACGTCGAAGTAAATCTTTTTCAATTCAAAAAACATTATCGGAAGATAAATGGAAGTAAGAGAATTAACCTTAATGGAAATTTGGTCGCTGATTTGGGCAAGGCGAAAAATGATTGCTAAAATTGTTATCCCGGTGACAATTGCCGCGGTTATTATCAGCCTGTTAATGCCTAAATGGTATAAAGCAACCGCCGTTATTCTGCCGCCTTCCGCGGAATCGTCGTCATTAGGGGCTGCCGCGTTATTAGGGCAGTTTGGTTTTGGAAATCTTTTGGGCGGCGGGCAGGATGCAAGTCGATTCATCGCTATTCTAAAAAGCCAGTCTTTGCTGCGAGCTGTTGCTGAAAAATATAACTTTCAGAAACGCTATGATGCAGACAACATGGAAGACACATTGGAAGAATTGGAAGACAACCTGAATATAGAAATCGGTGAAGAAAACCAAATAGAAATTTCCTTTTTAGATCGCGACCAGGATATGGTTGCGGAAATGACCAATTACATTGTTCAATGCCTGGACAGCTTGAATATTGCTTTACATACCAGCGAGGCCAAAAACAGCCGTCAGTTTATTTATTCACAGGTAGAAATTGCCCTGGATAGTCTGAAATATTTGGAAATGCAAATCACTGATTTTATGAAAGAGGAAGGTGTTCTGAGCCTTACGGACCAGGTTTCGGTAGGCATCGAAAAAGCGGCTGAACTAAAAGCACAAATCATGGCAAAGGAAATAGAGCTGACAGTGGCTTTAAAAACGCTGGAACCCAACAATTCTCAAATCAAAAAGCTGCGCCTGGAAATCGCCAGTTTAAAAAACAAATACGGCGAATTTTTTGCCGAACGCTCCGGCCATAGATTACTTCCGAATTTGAACGACGTCCCGGATTTGGAGATGAAATTTCTGCGGATGAAGCGCAAAGCGGAATACTATGCAAAAGTGATGGAATTTTTGGGCCCGCAATACGAGCAGGCAAAGATTGAGGAAGCAAAGGAAATTCCGACAGTACAGGTTTTGGATGCGGCCGTTAGACCGGAGAGGAAAGATAGACCTAAACGTACGAAAGTTGTATTAATTGGATTGATTTTTTCATTAGTTTTTTCAATCTACTATGTTTATTTTCAGCACCGCATAAAGTATAAAAGAACGTCATAAGTTGTTGGACAAATTAATTTTATAACTGCAAAAGAAAGACAAAAGATGAGGCGAAAGCTAAATAGTTATTTTTTCTTAGCCTTAGCCTTTTTTCTTTACAATCGATCAAACTAATTTCATTCAATTACTTAACTTATTAGTTTACAATAAAATTGTTGTAAATGTCACTTGCTTAAAAAATATCAAAACAACTTCCTATTTAGCTTACTTTCCACTTTCTTTAGCCATTTTCTTATTGCTCTACTACAGATTGTGCTTTTACAAATTTTAGCACACTGGATATCCGAAGATGATATGGGGATTTATTTGGTAATCCGTAGATTTGCGACGTTATCACTATCCATTGTCACAATTAATCTTGGTGACAGTATGGCAAGATACATTAGCCTCAATAACTCAAAGACGACTAATTACCTGATCTTTGCAATTCGGTCGCTTTTCTTCGTATTTGTCCTATTATCAGTCATTTTATTTCAATTCCAAGAGATTTTTTCCAAATGGCTATTTGGTAGTGCAACATTTACTTTTTTGCTATTTCCTACATTGTTCTTTCTTATGGCAAGCGCTGTTCAAGGACTTTGTGTAAACTATTTTAGGGGTCGGCAAAAATTTAATAACATGAACTTGATGAATATAATATTTTGGGTGATGACACTCATATTTGTTCCCATTTTTTTTATCCCCGCTCACTCTTTTAGTGAGCTTTTGGTGTATTATTTATCAGGTTTCAGTTTGATCAGCATTGTTTTTAACTTTTATTTGATATGGAAAG
>CAYVDX010000725.1:0-2635 GCA_964450485.1 uncultured Calditrichaceae bacterium | reverse complement strand
GGTTTTCCCGATGGCGTGCGCGATCCGTTTTTGCGATCAGCGAGGTTGGTTTTGCCGCCGGCAACGCCCGACGTGATCAAATTGGCCTTGGCAATCGCCGTTCCGTGACAATCTTCGCAGCGAATCTCAATGGCGTCAACCATATCCGTCCAGATTTTGCCGTCGCCGTGAACGTCCCGCTCGGTGTGACAATCAATGCAGTGCATGCCGGCCTCAAAATGGATGTCTTGCAGGTGCACGGCTTTTTTAAATTTTTCGGGATCATCATTCGGGACAATGGCGCCGTCGGCGTCCAGCAAATTGCCCTTGCGATCCATTTTGTAAACTTTGCGATAATTCCAGGAATGCCCGTGGGCGTCTTCCAATTGCACTTCGGAAAACAGCTTGTTCCCGGGATACAACAGTTGCCGCCGCTGCTCATCGATGTATTTATCCCGCCCGGCGTTTTCGCCCAAAATTTTCGCGGCGTCCGATTCCTGATCCCACCAAATTGCCCCGATGTAATTTCCAATCGCCCCGTTTCCCTGGTGATGATGGCAGGTCAGACACTGCGCCGTGGCAACCCGCAGGGTCATGCGATGGGCAATCGGGTGACCGATTTCATCCTTGGGAATGGTGCGATCCATGCTCAGCGAATGCCCGGATTTTCCGCCATTTCGATAAAATTCCGCGATCTCCGGGCCGCTCACCCGGAAATCCCGGTCATTGGCATACGAGACATGGCAGGCGGTGCAGCCGCTGCTCCGAAAATCTCCGCCGGTTTGATTGGTTCCCATGAACCACAGGGTCGGGTCATTCAGGCGGGTTTTGTTCAACACAATGCCGCCGCCGGCCACGTGAAAATCCGTTCCCGGACCGCGGTTTCCGGCGTCATTATTGCCGCGCTCCAGCACCCGGAAAGCGTCGGTCGCGGGGATTGTCGGGAATTCCGGGAAGGGCAATAATTTTTCCACCCGGCTGTTTTTCGGCAACCCGCCGCTTCGCCGGTAATTTTGATCGATCAACGCAGCCGGCCGCCCATCGGAAAAATAGGACTCTCCGAATAACGCGATTTTCGCATCCAAAATACCGTTATTGTATGTGCCGGCCTGGGGAATCATCGCGCTGTGCGCCATGCAGGAAGTCAAGGTTTTTTTGAATATTTCCGAGTGGCAGCTTCCGCAGGTTCGCTCGGCAACGCGCAGGTCACCGGGATTCACAAATCGGATAAATTCCGGAGATTCGCTGTTTAGCGCCGCATAACTAAATTTTGGATTGGCGGAAGAGCTGAACAAATCCTTTAGCCTCGGCTGCACATGCGCCTTTTCCTTGACAAGCTCGCCGCCATTGCCGCCGTGGCAACCCACGCAGGATAATTTGATGGCCATATCGCCGCCCGCGTGCATGGATTCGGTCTGTCCGTGGCATTTTATGCAGGAACGCGAATCGATATTAAACGATTGATCGATCAAAATTTCCTGCGCCCGAACGGTGATTGAACCGAATGCCAGCAACAGCGAAGTCGTAAAAAGAATATTTTTAACCGCGAACCGGCGCACCAGTGAACCAGCGAATCGGCGAATCGGCGATATCCCCGGTTGATTGTTACGCCACAAACGTTTTTGCCTGTTCATTTTATGTCCTTTTCTTCACAACTTGTTCCTGTATTACACGCGCATACTTGACGCAGAGCGTCGGAGGATTGCATTCCACGCGGAGCGTGGAACGAGAAGCATCCAGCATCCAGTATCCGGCATCCAGCATCAAAAAACCGTCACAATGGCGAAATTGCCGGTGAACACGGTTTGATTGCTTCCCAAAATATCCGCGCCTCCGCTGCCGGGGAAAAAAGCATTCGCGCCCAACTGAATCACGAAATTTTCATTCAGAAAAAGGCGGTAGTTGAATGCCGCATTTACCTCGAAACCAATGCTTTTATTTTCCGTCACCTCCAGCGAAGTCGTGTTTGCAAACCGCGCAACATTAAAATTGTTGCTCATAAATAATTTGGGGGTCAACACGATGTCCAGCCCGGCATTCACAAACAAAATTCCCGGGTTCACAAACGGCGAAACGCCCTGGTTCGCGGGAATGAAGCTGTTCGGTTTATTAAAGGCATTTCCGCCGATCAAAAAACTGTTTCCCGCGCCAAAAAGGTTGATATTTTCGTTGATGCTTGCAAAACCGGTTGCTTTTCCATCCGCCGGATCGCTGTCGCCGGAAGCAAAAAAAAACGCGGTGCGATAGTTCAAAAAGTTGACCGGGTAAGCGACGTCCACGCCGGTCAAAAAGGAGGAAATCGTTTGAGAATCCCCGTCATTTTCATCCGTTCCAAAGGCATAATAAAATACCGGGTTGAAGACGATACGTCCCCAGTGGCCGGCGGAAGCGACGCCGGCGTAAAACACTTCGCGGCGGTTCGCCGGGTCGGATTGATCGCGATTCAAGTGCAGAGAAAACACCGTGTTAAATCCCGGGCGCAAAAAATCTTCCCAAAACCAATCGGCAACGAAAACATCCTGGTTTTGGGATTCAAACGTCAGCAAGCCGTTTTGCTTGGCGCGCAAATCAACAAACGCCAGCGACCATTGGAAGCGATTTTGCCCAAGTTCACCGAGAAGCTGGTAGCCGAGATTAAAATCCTGGAAAATCAGCC
>CAYVDX010000724.1:0-2638 GCA_964450485.1 uncultured Calditrichaceae bacterium | reverse complement strand
AATGCCATGATCGACGCTGTCGGGCGAAGCCAGCAGGATGCCGCTGGCCGGCGACGAAATGTTGATATCGTCAATCGCCCAAAACCAACTGAAGTCGCCGGTCCAGTTCCAGCGAACCATCACATTCGCCGAACCGGCGGCTGTCGCGGAGATGTCATACACTGCCAATTCCGCGTTTGCGGTGGAAGTCGCATCCCAGGTGTCCAGAGAATCCCAGGTCGCACCGCTATCGCCGCTGACAAACAGTTTGGCCGCGCCGCCAAATCCAGCGCGAAAATAATGCTCGAATTGTAAAAACACCGTTGTCTCGACGGTGCAATCAACCGCGGGAGAAATCAAATCACAATCTTCCGCGCCGCCCCCAAAGCCATAATTATCGCTGTCAAAAATGGCAAATCCGTTGGCGTTTGACGTGGTATTAATGGTTCGTGCACCGGGATTGTTGAATTGCCAAATTTCGCCCATCCCGGCATTGTCAACAATCGTCCAACCGGAAGGCAGGGTGTCGGTCGCGCCGAAATCTTCGAAAAACGGCCCGAGGGTACTGGACGAAAACAAATTCTCATTATGTAAAAATCTCTTTTCAACTGTCTCCAAATACGGCGCAATGCGCTCCAGTTGAGTTTCATCCAGTAATTGCCCTTGCTCATAATCCCGGATCAATTGTTTGATTTCCGCTTTTTCGTTGCGCGATAGCGCATCTTCTTTCGCGGAAAGTTGACCCAGACCCATCATGAGCAGAAAAAGCATCATTAATGGAATCGATAAAAACTTCATACTTAGACCTCCTGAAAGTTAGTTAAATGTTTGGGAAATTTATTCAAAATACGGTCAATTTGGAATTGATGCCAATGGGTGAAAAACAGATGTGTCGAAGAATCTCACGTGGGACGAGCCGGCGTAAAAGGATTTGCCCCGGAAACCTGAGCGCATATTAAGTTTAGCGGTTATGTCGTAAAAAAGAATTTTCCGGCGCGTTTTTTCCGCCATGCGGGCCAAATGAAAAAACATTGGTGAGATTTTTGGCATGATCAACGGATAGCTTCTCCCCCGTCGAACCCTTATTTTTTGAAAAACAAACAGCATGAGGATCATGTATCTCCACACAATAAGCACAATTTGTTGATTCTCAAAAGCGTTATGATATTTGGTTAATCGCTAATGCAGTCAATCGATTTATATATTATAAAACAAATAGATTCAAAAGAATCGCATCCAAATCTTTAGCGTATGGCACTATACGGTAAATAAGAAAGACCTTACTGAAGTATTAATTCTTGTTACCGAACGATTACGGCAAAATCAAAAAGATTCTCGGTTAGTCGTCAGGAATATAGCAAGATTCTGAAAAAAAACAAATTTTTTTTTTAAAGTTAAAATGGATTTCGAAATCTCGCGTTATACTGTTTTGATTTTTAATGTCTTGAATTTGTATAATCTGTTCGTGAAAAACCATATCCTGTAGTTGGCAGGGTTAAATCAAAACAGTTTAGACGAAAGCGTTTTCCTGCCCGGAATCGCCAACATACAAGCAGGATGAGCCAATCTTTGCGGGAATTTGACGCATAAAATCAAAGGAAAGGTGATCCGCCAGCCCAAAAATATTGATGTCGGCGCGCGGTGCGGTTTCCAGTGTTTCCAAAAAATTGCCTTTCAGCACAAAAAACTCTGTCACCGAGGGCAGGCGGGCCCGGTCGCTCAAGTGCTCCAAAAATGCGTGAAGCCGCCGGGTTTCATTGGCGTTCGATGCAACCGTGATCAGGTTTAATTTGCCGTTCCAGTTCAGATGCAGTTGCAGCGCAATCAGCATGGCCAGATGCCAGTTCGGGCTGGCGTCTCTCAGCCACAGGTTGATATCTTTCTGAACGCCGAAGGCCACGCGGGGATGCTGGTAAAGGATCATCACGCCCATTTCGTATTTCATGGCATGACGGGTCAGTTCATCGATGGCTTGATCATTTCCCGAATCTTCGCTGAGGGTTAAAAACAGCGTATTGGGTCGCAGCGTGCCGCCTTTCAGGGTTTGGATCACCAGTTTTGCGCCGTGAACAAAATCGCTGTCTTCGATCACGGTTGCGTTTACCAGCACATTGGGATTTTTTGCCAGCGGCGCAAGCAGCTTTTTCAACGCTTTTTCAATCACTTCAACATTTTCATTTTGAACAGAAAATGCGTAAATACTGCCGGAGGGGTTCACAATGCCGTGGATGATCAGCAGCGAACCGGACCAGATTTTCGGATCGTCAATCGGGATGAGCAAGTCCGGTTTCCAGGAAACCTGGTGGCGGGGAAAACGGGCCGCCAGCCGGGAAGCGCGTTCAGCCAGCATCAAAAACATGCCGCCGCGAATATCGCCCCACTGCGATTGCAATCCTTTGCGGGCCAGCCAGATATAAAGCATCACAATGATGACCATTGCCACGACGCTGAAAACCGGGTTAATCAAAAACATGATAAAAAGGCAGCTCAATGCGCCCAACAGCGAAACAAAACGCGGCACTTTAAACGTCGGTCGAAAGCTGATGATTTTCATGCTTTGCTCGATAAACACCACCAAATTCAGCGTGCCGTAGGTGATCAAAAAAAACATGGTGATCAGCGTGGCCAGCGCATCAAGATTACCGAAAACAATGGAAAC
>CAYVDX010000723.1:0-2642 GCA_964450485.1 uncultured Calditrichaceae bacterium | reverse complement strand
GCAACAATGCCGCTATACCTAAATGCGTTGGAAGAAAAAGGTGCGCATTTGGTTACGGTTAATGATTACCTGGCTCAACGGGACGCAGAGTGGATGGGGGAGATATTCAAGTTTTTAGGTCTCACTGTCGGTAAAATTTTGAATAACATGACGCCTGCCCAGCGTCGTGAAGCTTACAATTGCGACATCACTTATGGAACCAACAATGAATTTGGCTTTGATTATCTCCGCGATAACATGGCAAGCACACCGGACGACATTGTTCAGGTAAGAGGACATCATTATGCGATTATCGACGAGGTGGACAGCGTTTTGATCGATGAAGCGCGCACGCCCCTGATTATCTCTGGTCCGGTGGAACATGCGACGCACAATTATGACGAGGTAAAGCCGTTGGTCGAGCGGCTGGTTAAGTTGCAAACCCGTTATGTCAATTCGATGATCGCTGAAGCCGAAGCATTGCTGGAAAAGGGCGAGGAAGAGGAAGCGGGTCTGAAATTACTCATTGCGCAACGGGGCGCCCCTAAAAATCGCCGATTAGAAAAATTGTATCAGCGTTCGGGAATCAAAAAATTGGTGTTTGATATTGAGAGCATCTTCATTCGGGATAAAAAAATGAATGAAGTCGATGAAGAGCTTTATTATAGCATCGAGGAAAAACACCACTCAATCAATTTGACCGAAAAGGGACGGCAAGAATTGGCCCCCAATGATTCTGATGAATTTGTGCTGCCCGATCTTGCCGAGGAGTTTAGCGCAATTGAAGGCGACGAAGCGTTGTCACCGGAAGAAAAACAAACTAAAAAGAACGAAATTCAAATTCAATATGCCCGAAAAAATGAGAAGCTTCATAATATTTCGCAATTGTTAAAAGCATACTCGCTATTTGAGAAAGATCACGAGTATGTGGTGCAGGAAGGGAAAGTGCTGATTGTCGATGAGTTTACCGGCCGGATTATGTATGGGCGTCGCTATAGCGATGGTTTGCACCAGGCGTTGGAAGCAAAAGAGAATGTGAAGATTGAAGGTGAAACGCAAACCTTGGCGACGATTACGTTACAAAATTATTTTCGTTTGTATGACAAACTGGCTGGAATGACCGGTACCGCGGAAACCGAGGCCCAGGAATTTTGGGATATTTATAAATTAGATGTTGTCGTCATTCCAACGAACAAGCCGATACGACGCGTTGATGCTGAAGATTTTATCTATCGAACCAAGCGTGAGAAATTGAATGCGGTGATCGTGGAGATTGAACGGCTTCACAAGCTTGGGCGCCCGGTGCTTGTCGGCACTGTTTCGGTGGAAGTGTCGGAAACGTTGAGCCGGATGTTAAAACGCCGAAGAATTCCCCATAACGTTTTGAATGCAAAATATCATAAACAGGAAGCTGAAATTATTGCAAAAGCCGGGCATGTCGGCGCGGTTACGATTGCGACCAATATGGCGGGTCGCGGAACAGACATCAAGCTGGTCGATGAAGTACGTGGCAACGGCAAGTTTGCCAGTGATGATGGCACGCCTTATGGTTTACAGATTGTGGGTACGGCGCGGCACGAAGCGCGGCGGATCGATCGTCAGTTACGTGGACGTGCGGGACGACAGGGCGATCCTGGCTCAAGCCGTTTCTTTTTGTCATTGGAAGATGACTTGATGCGGTTGTTTGGCTCCGACCGGTTGATCAAGGTGATGGACCGGTTGGGCGCGGAGGAGGGTGAGGTGATCACCCACTCTATGGTGACCAAGGCGATTGAAAAGGCACAAAAACGCGTGGAAGAACAGAATTACAGCATTAGAAAACATTTGCTGGAATATGATGACGTAATGAACAAACAGCGTGAAGTCATTTATGACAAACGACGCAAAGCATTAATGGGTGAAGTGGCGCTCGAAGATCTGACGGAAATGATCGACGAATTCCTCGATGCGCAGTTTGAAATTTATGTTGATGAAAAGAAAAGCCCGGACAATTGGGAAATTGACAGCTTGAACGATGTCATTTTGAGAACGCTAACCGTTGATTTTAAAAGTCTTGGGGATAAACTTTACGAAATGAATGCTGATGACATCCGCGAGTATATAAAGACGGAAGCATTGCGATTATACGAATATAAACGCGGCAAGGTTGGCGATGAACTGTTGAAAGATTTTCAAAAATGGATCAGCCTGCGCGTTATTGATGAAAACTGGAAAGATCACCTGCACCAAATGGATTTGCTGAAGGAAGGCATTGGTTTACGCGCTTACGGGCAGAAAGATCCGCTGATCGAGTACAAACGCGAATCTTACGAAATGTTTATGGACATGATAGACGCCGTTAACCAAAAAACACTGGAAATGATTTGGCGAACGGAGTTTGTGGAAGCGCCGGCGCCGCGTCGGGGGTTGCCGCCCCGAATTCAATTGGTGCATCGCGATGCGACCAATATGGGCATGAGTGGGGAACCGACCGCCATTCAGAAAGCGGGGCAGAAACGCGGGGATAAACCTCAACCCATTCGCGTGGCGGAAAAAATCGGGAGAAATGATCCCTGCCCCTGCGGAAGCGGGAAAAAATATAAGAAATGTCACGGTGCGAATGTTTAAAAATATTGCATGAAACGAAAAAAGCCCTGCGCAATTGCACAGGGCTTTTTTCGTTT
>CAYVDX010000722.1:0-2647 GCA_964450485.1 uncultured Calditrichaceae bacterium | reverse complement strand
AAAGCCGGAACCGAACTGAGAAGCGCCATCAAATCCTTGCAAAAAACCGCGCCAATCGAGCGCGTTATTTTGGATTTGCGGGGCAATCCCGGCGGCTTGCTGACCGCGGCGGTGGAAGTCGCGAATGTCTTTTTACCGGCGGGCCAGTTGGTCGTTTCGACGCGCGGATCGCACGAAAGTGAAAATCGATTTTATACCAAGGAAGCGCCGTTGCTTCCCCGGCAGCCGTTAGTGGTTTTGGTGAATGAATCCAGCGCCAGCGCTTCGGAAATCGTGGCCGGCGCGATCCAGGATTTAGATCGCGGTGTGCTCGTCGGCACGGAAACATTCGGCAAGGGATTGGTGCAAAAGGTTTACCCGATTGACAAAATTCACCAGGCGTATCTCAAAATTACCACCGCAAAATACTACGTACCATCCGGGCGTTCCATTCAAAAAGAAGATTACAAAAAGGATTTCAAGGTATTCATCGACCATTCCGATAGCGTGGAGTACAACAAGCAAGTCAATTTTTTTACCACCAACCGGCGGGTTGTTCATGCCGGCGGCGGGATTCATCCCGATGTCAAAATTTTAAAAAACCCGGTGGATCGCTTCACGCAAAACTTGCTGGCGAAAGGCATGTTTTTTCAATTTACGGTTGATTATTTGAGTAATCACACCGAATTCGCGGACGCCCGCGATGTTCCGGTTGACGAGAAAGTGCTGAAAGCTTTTGAGAAATATGTGCAGGATCGCCAGTTTGATTATGAAATGGAAGGCGAAAGCGAATTGGCGGCGTTTTTAAAAATATCGCAAAAAAAACAGTACGACGCGGATATTCAGGACTTGGTTTCCGTTGCGCTGCAAAAATTAAAAACCGGAAAACGTCAGAAATTCCAGTCTCAAAAAAAGGCCATTCAACAAATGCTCACGGCTGAATTTGCCGAAAAATCCGGCGGACTGAAAACGCGAATCGAGGCAACCATGCCGTATGACAAGCAGCTACAGGGCGCGTTAAATGTGTTGCGAAATAGCACCGAATACCGCGATATATTGGCAACGAATCAATAACACTGATTTTAAACTTGAATAACAAGAGGCGAAAAACGGGGTCAGGTGACAGATCACCGGCTCCGATTTACGCCTTTTGTTATTTTAATTTCGGGAATTTTATACGCTCGATGTGAAACGTAATATCGCTTGACTTAACCTGGCAGAGCCCCCGCAGAGGGACAGGTTAAAACCAAACCGGTTTTTCAAAAGGAAAAAGCGTGTTTAGGATTAAACAGTAGTGGCACGGCATGCCATGCCACTACTGAGTAGTTATTGTTTTTTTGACAATTTTGAATCCCAGCCTGCCCCGGTGGGGAAGTCATCGGGAAAAGGTGATAAAAAGTTGTTTGCAAGACACTAAAAACACCGAAAGGATCTCAATGGACGCTCCTCCGAAGGCTTATAAAAACCTTGAATTTCTGACGAGCGCTGAAGCGCGTTCAATACGGATTTTATCAGAATATATCGAACCGCGGGTGCGATTTCATAAAAACAAGGTCAAAAATACAATTGTATTGTTCGGTTCCGCCCGCACCCTGGACCGGCAAAAAGCGGAAGCGCAATTAGCAACGGCAAAAGAGCAGCAGACAAATCACCCCGGAGCGGCAAATGATCTCGCGGTCAGGCAGGCCGAAAAACGGCTGGAGCTTTCCCAATATTACGAAGACGCCCGCGAATTAGCCCGGCTGCTCACTCAATGGTCAATTGAGCGAAGCAATGGCAAGCAGAGCTATTACATTGCTTCCGGCGGCGGCCCGGGAATTATGGAAGCGGCAAACCGCGGCGCTTCGGAAGTGCCGGGCGGCGCTTCGGTCGGGCTAAACATTTCCCTGCCCATGGAACAGGGCAGCAATCCCTACATCACCGATATTCTGAATTTTGAATTTCACTACTTTTTTATGCGCAAATTTTGGTTTATGTATCTCGCCAAAGCCGTCGTGGCCTTCCCGGGCGGCTTCGGCACGTTGGATGAGCTTTTTGAAACGCTGACCCTCATCCAAACGCGAAAACTGAACAAAAAGCTGCCTGTCGTGCTCTATGGCAAATCCTATTGGAAGCAGCTCATTAATTTTGATTTTCTCGTGGAAAACATGACCATCAACAAGGCTGATTTGGACATCATTTACTTTGCCGATTCGCCGCGGGACGCTTTTGAGTATTTGACGGAGAACCTGAACGGCGTTTGAAATTCAGCTGTTTTGAAAAGCAGGAAAGCCGCTTGAAAAATGGCGGCAAAAGACTTATATTATTGAAGCAGGTAATGCCTGGAAAAAAGAAAAGCGCCCCGAAAAGGAGCGCTTTTTCCGAAAAAAATCTACGTTGGGCACGATAGATTTTTCAGGTAATTACCTGCTTTTATTTTATCAGCATCATTTTGCGAACTTGTGAGAAAGCCTGTCCCGCAGACAGGCGATACAGGTACACGCCGCTGGCGAGATTTGAGGCGTCAAACGGAATTTCGTAACGTCCCGCCGGTAATTCTTCGTTGATCAATTGCGCCACCTGCCGTCCGTTGAGGTCGAAAATGGTTAAATGAACCGGCGCGTTTTCCGGCAAGGCAAACGTGAATGTGGTGGTTGGGTTAAAGGGATTTGGATAATTGGGGTGCAGT
>CAYVDX010000721.1:0-2648 GCA_964450485.1 uncultured Calditrichaceae bacterium | reverse complement strand
TAACCGCTGAAAGCTAACCGCTGAAAGCTGACCACTGTGAAAAAGATGAGAGGGAAATAAATGACTGATAACAACCAACAAGTATCTTTCGACGACGAAATGCTCATTCTCGTTGATGAAAACGACAACGTCATCGGCTATGAAGATAAAGCGACCTGCCACCAGGGCGAAGGCATTTTGCACCGGGCGTTTTCCATTTTTATCTTCAATGAAAACAACGAATTGCTTTTACAGCAGCGCAGCCAGAAAAAACACCTGTGGCCGCTAATCTGGTCGAATAGTTGTTGCAGCCATCCGCGCAAGGGCGAGGATTTGGAAAACGCCACCCAGCGGCGGCTGGCGGAAGAAATCGGCGTCAGCACCGCGCTTAGACACGTTTTCACCTTTCAATATCACGCGAAATACCGGGACATCGGCGCAGAGCGGGAAATGTGCGCGGTTTTTATCGGGAAAAGCAGCGGGAAAATTCGCGTGAATCCCAACGAAATTGCCAATACAAAATGGATGAACATCAATGAATTAACCCGCGAATTAGCGGTCAACCCGGACAATTATTCTCCCTGGCTTAAACTGGAGTGGGAGCGTTTGATGCTGTCCCACCGACGAGAGATTGAGGCGCTGTAAAGCGAAAAGCAAACATTATTCCTACTCTGCAACCTTGCGCTCGTAATGAATATTCCAGACATCCGTCCAGGTTTTGCCGTTGTCGGCGGAACGCTGCCAGTCCCAATCCAATGAATTTTTTTGAATATTTTTGAAGACCATCCGGGATACGAACGTTTTTTCGCCGCGTTGGTAAGGCTGGGTTTGCAAAATCATTTTGCCATCGTTGTACGTTCCGGTAAAAAGTAAATAGCTGCCGCTGTTATCCACCCAGGTTTGCTGCCACTGTTTTTTTCGGGCGCTGTAAACCGACCAGCTTCTGCCGGTATAAGAGCTGTCCGCAAAGCTGAAATTTTCAGCAATGACGCACCCGCCCAATTCCGAATTGATAATGTTCACCGCTTTTCCCACCTGCCCTTCGGGAAGCCCACCCTGCGGCCCCTGCCAGGTTAAGTCCCATTCGCCTATCCAAAAATCGAATTGTTTTGCTTCGAGCTGCGTGCAGGGTTTTGCCGGCTGGGCATTTTGTGCAATCGCTGAAACCGACATCCAAACAGTCATCAATAACATCAATATACAGTATTTCATCATTTGAGTCCTTTTTTAAATTGTAAAAGAATCCCGCTTTTCACCCAATAAATATCATCATTTCCATTTCCCGGCGCGCCGATATTTTTCGGTGCTCCCCAGCGTTCGCCTTCCCGCTCGACAAACCAGATGTCATAATCCTTCGCTTCGCCGCCGGCTTCAAGCGGGCGATTTGAAGCAAAACAAAGCCGCCTGCCATCCGCAGCGACAAAGGGTTCCAAATCGCTGTATTTCCCCGAAAACGGAGCAACCCGCGGGGGCAGCCACTGGCCGTTTTCCTGTTTGACAAACACGATTGTGCCGAATTTACCCGACCACAACGTGAAGTAAAATTCATTTCCATCCGGCGAAAAAACGGCGTCGCGTTCACTCAAATTTGTCGAAACAATGCCGGCGGCGAAGATTTTCGGCACCGAATCGGGCAAAGCTTGCCCAAGATATTCACCGCGAAGGGCAACAGCCGGATGCTGATCTTTATCAACATCCGACGCACACTGAAAAAAAACCGGTCGCCAACAAAAGAGCGATGAATAATTTTAAATAACCGATGCCATTCTCCATTTTTGAATCTCCAAAATCCTTAGCGCAACAAAATCATTTTGCGAGTTTGTGAAAAACTTAGTCCTGAGCCTGCTTTGTCTTGAGCTTGTCGAAAGGCCGAAGGATCCCCGGCGGTGAGCCGGTAAATGTAAATGCCCGAAGCGACGGCAGTACCGGCGTCATTTACACCATTCCACACTACGGATTGTTCGCCCGCGGGTTGCCGCGAATTTACCAACGTTTTTACTTCCTGGCCAAGCAGGTTGTAAATTTGCAGCGTAACAAAATCACTTTGCGGAAGAGAATAATTAATTGTCGTGGTTGGGTTAAAGGGATTGGGAAAATTTTGCGCTAATTCAAATTGCCCGGGAACGAAGCCGTCCGGCGGCGTAATCGCCGTAATGGTGCTGTCTTCGGTGACGGTCAAAAATTGATCGGCGTTGACATTTGTCCGGATTTGAACAATACCGGACGGCCATTCAAATCGCAGTGAATCAATGGTCGTCGCATCGCCGAGACCAAAATGGACGCGCAGATCGTTTTGGGAATTAAAGGAATTCTGGGCGGAAATCTCCCGCAACTGCCACACCGCGTTGCCGTTGATGACTGCCTTTGCGCGCACTTTCGCGCCCAGCGCAGACCGGTTGGAGCGCGTGCCAATGCAGGTAATGTTGATCCAATGATTGCCGAAATTGGTAATATTTTGATAAAGTTTCATGGCAATTCCCGGGCCGGAGAGCAGTAAATCAATATCGCCGTCATTGTCAAAATCTCCGGCGGAGCCGCTGCGACGGGTAGATGTGCCGATAAAAACAAGCGTGTCAATCCGGGTAAAGGAGCCATCGCCATTGTTGCGATAATAGCGATCCGTCGTGCCGTTATCATTGCCGACATACACATCGAGATCGCCGTCATTG
>CAYVDX010000720.1:0-2679 GCA_964450485.1 uncultured Calditrichaceae bacterium | reverse complement strand
AATAATCATTCTGCCCTTAATTATTCTGCCAAAAAACGTATTTATGAATTAATCACTGATGTTACGCACTACATTTTACCGCAGAGATCACGGAGTTTCGCAGAGAAAAGACCAAAAAATCAAGTAGAAAAACAATATACATCCAACTCATTTTATTAGAATTTGTTATGCCGTTAAATAAATCGTTGATTTTTCTCGTTTTTTTCTCTGCGTTCCCTGCGAACTCTGCGGTTAATGACAAAGTGCGTAACATGAGTTAATCAGGCTAATTAAAAAAACTGTCCGGTACTGAAACTCATTTTATTTGAATTTGTTATGGCTTTAAATATATCATTGATCTTTCTCAATTTTTTCCTCTGCGTTCTCTGCGAACTCCGCGGTTAAAAAAAAGTGCGTAAAAATGAGTTATATTAAGTGATGTTACGCGCTGTTGAAGCTGTTTTACGCGAGGCAGAGCCTCGCAGCGAACACTGCGGTGCTGAGCACCGCAGCGAGTGGTTGTTTATATAAACCGTAAAACACGGAACTTACGTGACCATTTTTTATCGTCATTTTAAAAGCCTCGTTCCACCGCTCTGCGGTGGAATGTTTTCTGCGAGGCTCTGCCTCGCGTAACATGAGTTATATTAAGTGATACAGCCAGCCGATAAAATACACCGCCCAGCCGGAAATGAGCAGCGCGCCGGCAATATTCATCAAAAACCCCACTAACAGCATTTTCGTGAATGAAACGCCGCGCACGCCCCCGAATGCCAGACCGTTGACGCCCGTGGCAATGGGGCTCATAAACGCCGATGTCGATGATAATGTCGTGACAATCAGCGCCAATAATGGTGGAAAACCCAGGGTTTCCGCAAGCGGCTGCGCGATGACAAAAACGCTGATTTGCACGGCGGTATTGCTCAAAATCTCTGTGGTAAATGAGGTGACCAATGCCAGCCCCAGGAATAGAGAATATTCGGATAATTCAACCGGCATCATCCGGCTGATCCACATTGCAAAATAGCGATTGATGCCTAAAAAATATAAGATTGCGGCTAACAAAATGGCAACACCGATAAAAAGAAAACCGCGCATCGGCAAATTGCCATAGCAGTCGGAAATTTTTAAAAGCGGGCGACGCCGTCCTCTTTCGGGATTGTTCGGTAATGGAATGATGAACAAAAATAGCGTGAAAAGCACCGAAAGAACGCCGGTAACCATCAAGGTCGTCAGGCGGTAGTGTTCGTATCTCAGCATTGTTGCCGAAAGCGCCAGTGAGCTTACAAAAAAGATTCCTGTCAACCAAATCGTCAGGGTTTGATAGCGATGGCTGATCTCCGAAACGGAGAAAGGAAAATGGATTTTTTTCGCGGAATGGTTGTCGGGGCGAAAGACCAAAATCAAAATGAGCCATGCTAAAAAAGAGAAACAGATGATCAGCGGCGCCCCCCAGACAAGCCAGGACGCGAAATTCAGATGCGCAGCCCCGGGAATTTTATTGATCTCTGCATACGTTGCCAGAATGCCGTTCGCCGGCGTGGCGGTGATGGAACCCATCCCCCCGATGTTGGCGCCATAGATGGTCGCCAGCGCCAGCATTGTGGCAATATTTCCCACCGGAAAGCCTGCTTTTTTGTATGATTTTCGCAGCAATTCCAAAATCGGGAGCATGGTTAACACCGTGATAACATTGGGGATAAAAAAGGAAAAAACCGTTGCGATCATCACCACGTAAAATAGCACCCGCGATAACGATAACTGCCGCTTTCCTAACAAGCTGTAAACAATGCGCTGCGGCAGTTTTACGGTGATAATCAGCCGGGAAACCAAAAAGCCGCTGATAAAAAAGAAAATAAGCTGTATTTTGTCCATGAAAAAATTGCCAAAAATTGCGTGCCGTTCATCGGCAGACGGTTAATTTATCACTTAAACTGCATTTAACCAATGGAACAAAATTTCCGTTTTCCATTTGTGGGGAAGCGCGAGCGTGTTATATTTTTGGCGATGGCTAAGAGATGGGTGAAATCGCTTGAGCGGCAGTTTAAACACGCGCTAAAAAAAGTCCTGCTGACAATTCTGCCAAAAAAAGCCAAAACGCTCCCACGGGTGAATCAAATTAATAAAATCCTGGTTTTTCGGTTGGATCAGCGTATTGGGAACGGGATTTTGCTGCTGCCGCTGCTGCGGGCAATTCGCGCATCCAAACCGGAAATCAAAATTCATTTTTTGATTCATTTTCCGGTCGCGGATTTGTTAGCTGTGACAGCAAAAAAGGTTGTTGATAAAATTTGGCCTTACAATCAACCGGCGCTAATGCGGCGTCCCTGGCAGTATTTGCGCTTGCTGCGCAGGTTACGAAAAGAGCGTTATGATCTGATTTTTACCGCTCATAATCCGGACAATTTTTCGCTGTCGCAAGCCATTTTTGGGCAGCTTTGCAAACCGCGCCGGTTGATTGGTTTTGACGCCCGCGACAGTGCGCCGTTCTACGATATTGCTGTCAAGTCCTCCACGGAAAAACACTACGCCGATGCAATGATCGATCTCTGGCGTGTCATTGATCCATCGGCGGAACTAACATTTGGCGGGCTGGAAATCCCGGCGCATTTGAAGGGGGAAATTCTCAAAGGATACCCGGAATTTGCGGAGGGCGGCATTTTAATTTGGCTGGGCGCCACCGGAAAAAAAGCGCTGTCC
>CAYVDX010000719.1:0-2692 GCA_964450485.1 uncultured Calditrichaceae bacterium | reverse complement strand
AAAAGATGAACGAGAAAAAGTTTGTGAAACAAATAAAAGAATATTAATATTTGGTAACTGACTGTGAATAAAAAAATATGGAGCATGAATGTATCACCGTCTTTTATATTTTCAAACCATAATTTTCATTTTCAGTCTGTGGAGCTGCGCTGAACAAATCACCGAAAGCGCGGCCACGATCTTCCCTGAAGATGGTTCGGCAAAACAGATCGACGCCCGTTTTTCCGCCATTCAGGATTCTGTTTTTACGCCCCAATGCGCCACCAGCGGCTGCCATGACGGCTCGATCAAACCCCGGCTATCCGCGGGCATTGCCTACGACCAAATTGTGAATATTCCCAACGGTGAAACATTTAGTACGGATCGTATCGAACCCGGTAAACCGGAAAAGAGCTATTTATATTTGAAGCTCACCGGGAAAAATATTACCGGCAGCCGCATGCCATTGGGCGCGCCGCCGCTCTCACAGTCTGTCATTGATTCCATTCAAGCGTGGATTGAAAACGGGGCGTTCCAAAATTAAGCCCGCCGCCGGTGAACCGGCAGGCTAAACGATGAAAGAGCGATATATCGCCCTTCTTTTATACGATGAATGTTAAAACATGCTTACGAAAAATGTGTGTTTTTGTAGAAAAATTAAGGCGGCGATGATTTTGCTTGCTATTTATTAGACGGAGAATCGTACATGCGCATTACATTTATTTTTTTATTTTTTCTTTTTCTGCCGGGACTGATCTTTGCGGATGAGTGGCATGTTGATAGCGGCGCTGAAAATTTAGTGGAATTTACTTCCGAAGTGCTCGTGCTGAAATTTACCGGAAAAACGAGTAACATCGACGGCTTTGTGTATTGGGAAGGCCAGGAGATGTTTTATCAGAATAATCAGATGCACTTTGAAGTGGATTTAAACACGCTCGAAACCGGCATCGGCAAGCGCGACCGGGATATGCGCGATGTTTTGGAAACCCAAAAATGGCAATATTCAACCTTTGACGGCGGTATTAAAAATCCCGTAAAGATTGATTCTTCGCTAAATACTTACAAGCTAACGGTAACCGGAAAACTGTTTATTCACGGCGTTGAACGCGATGTGGAAGCGCCCGGCACGGTGGTCATTGCGAACGACGGAAAAATGCACGTCATTTGCGATTTTAGCATCAACCTGCCTGATTTCAACATCAAGGCGCCGGCATTGGCGGCGTTTGTCAAGGTCAGTAATAACATCAACTTACATCTTGATTTTTATCTAAAAAAAGCTGAAGAATAGCACGGAAATGTATCCCGTGGTATCCTGTCAAAATGAGGAGCGCATAGTGTTACGTCATATCATATTTTTGTTTTGCGTTTTGATTTTATCCATTTCCGTTTCCGCCCAACCGAAATGGAAACGAAGCAAATCGCCCAAAAAAGTTCCCCTGGCCCTTTTTCATTCAACCATGACGGCCAATTTTCCCACCGCCGAGATGCTCAAAAAGGGCGATTTTCAGTATGAAATTTCGCATCGTTTTGTGCCGCCGATTAAAGACGGATTTGACGCGCTGTGGGGATTAAACGGGCCGGCAAAAATTCGCACCTCGTTGAGTTATGCGATCTCGAACCGGGTAATGCTGACCTTTGGACACGTCAATTTACTCAACAACCTCGATTTTCACATCAAATATCGCTTGCTTGAAATCGACAGCAAAACCCTGCCGAGCGCGGTAGCCATCCGCGCCGGCATTGCGGTGAATCCCGGCATCCCGAACAGCCTTGATCGCGGTGATTTTGACAGTGATAATTTTCAATATTTTGCCCAACTCGTCTATAACACCATGTTTTTTAACAAAAAATTCGGCGTTGGCATCGTTCCCTCATATCTTTATAATAGTTCGATATTTACCATCGATAAACAATACACGTTTACCATTGGAAATTACTATCAATATTATTTCAATCACATGTGGAGTGTGTGGCTGGAATTAAACCCAATTGTGGCCGGTTACCAGGGATTTATTGCCCCGGACGAAATCGGGAACAAGTCGTTTAATCACGTGGCATTGGGATTTGACATCGAAACCGGCGGGCATTTTTTTCACCTGTTTGTCACCAATAATTCCCGGATCAGCCCGACCCAGTTTTTGGTTGGCGCGGACAAAAAAGCCGGTTCCGATAGTTGGAGAGTCGCATTTGGGATCACCCGGGAGCTATGATTTCTACGGAAAAATGTTTTTTTTGATGATTTTGAAAAATGATCAAATTTTTTGAAACAACTGACAAAACACTCCGTAACTTGTATTGTGTCTCTTATATTTATACCTCCTCCTAAGCCGTCAATGACTCCAAGATTGACGGCTTTTTTTATTCCTCAAAAATAGAATGTTCCCAGGAAAAACAGCGCGCTGCCGTAATACCAATATTCATCCAGCGGCGAGCCGTAAAAAATTTGTCCGCCCAGCCCGAACTCGAGATTATCGCGATAGGAATAAGTGAGGTTGAGCGCGGTGAAGCCGCTGCCGTCATTCAAATTGCCGTTCCAGGCGACGCCGGCGTTGAGCAGTGGATGAAGCTGCAACATTGTCCGGACGAAGAGATAATTTTGGCTCAAATTGATGATGCGCCCATCGATCAGTCCCCGGAGATCGTACGCCGCCTTATCGCGCTTGCCTTTGCCATTGTGCTGAAATTCCATGAGTGCGTAAATTTTAGCGGTAAA
>CAYVDX010000718.1:0-2698 GCA_964450485.1 uncultured Calditrichaceae bacterium | reverse complement strand
TGTTAACATAAATTTGCAAAAATGGATAATATCGGATATTTGAGCAATTTTTGGGAAATGATGCAAACGGGAAAATCGCTGGAAAATAAATTTTCACTATCAGAAAACAGAAAGCAATTCGCCGGATTTTTGTATGTTTTAAGTGTTGATAATTCAATTACTTATCGACATTTTGAATCGCAAGTTCACAATTTGTCAGCCAATTTGATGGCAGGCGGTATTCGTAAAAATCAGCGTGTCGCAATCCTCGCGGAGAATGCGCCGGAAGGTATCGCCTTATTTTGGGCACTTTGGCAAATTGGGGCAATTGCGGCGCCGTTGAACGTCCGTTTTCCCCAAAAACAACTTCAAGCATTGCTTCAAAATTGCGGATGTCGCCATTTGATTTTGGCGAAATCGTTTGAACATTTACGATTCTCCGGCATTTCAACCTTCCCGCTGGAAAAATTATTTTTGGAGAACGACGATGTTGCCAGGGGTGATGAAGTGAAAATTAGAAAGAATTTCATTCCCTTTGATCAATCCGCAACCATCATTTTCACCTCCGGCAGCACCGGTGAACCGGCTGCCGCGCTTCACAGGTTTGGAAATCACTATTTTTCGGCATTGGGATCGAACCAAAATATTTCGTTCGGCCCGGGTGATCGCTGGCTGCTGGCGCTGCCACTGTATCATGTCGGCGGATTGGCGATTCTTTTTCGAGCATATTTAAGCGGCGGCACAGTGGTATTGCCCGATAAACATACATCACTCTCCAAAACAATTGAGCAAACCGGCGTCACCCATGTTTCGTTGGTGGCAACGCAATTCTATCGATTGCTAAAGGAACCGGAAGGCCAACGCGCCTTGTCAAAACTCAAGGCAATTCTCTTGGGCGGCAGCGCCATTCCGGGCAGCTTGATCGATGCGGCAATTGCGCTAAAACTGCCGATTTATACCAGCTACGGATCAACGGAAATGGCTTCGCAAATTACGACCACGCCGCCGGACGCTTCGGCGGAAACGCTGCGCACATCCGGTCAATTGCTGCCGTTCCGTGAATTAAAAATCGCGCCGGACGGGGAAATTTTGGTGCGGGGCAAAACGCTTTTTGCCGGGTATTGGCAGGATGGGCAATTGCGGCGGCGACGCGATGCGGGCGGCTGGTTTGCCACCGGAGATCTCGGCAGATTGGATGCTGATGGCTATTTGCAGGTTCTCGGAAGAAAAGACAATCAGTTTATTTCCGGCGGTGAAAATATTCAGCCCGAGGAAATTGAAAAGATTTTGAATCGGCACCCGGACGTCGTGCAATCAATGGTCGTTCCGGTTCAAAATGATGAATTTGGAATGCGCCCGGCGGCTTTTGTCGAAATGAAAAATGGCTGTATTTTGAACGGCGAACAACTGAGAACATATTTGGCGGGAAGGCTGGCAAGTTATAAAATACCACGGTTCTTTTTAAACTGGCCGGATAAGCCTCTTCAAAATAATATCAAACTTAACCGAAAGTTTTTTCAATGGTTAGCAGTCGAAAATAACAAGTTGGAGTGACCGGTAAATGTTGACTTGGATTTAAAAATATTAATTTTCCATACCTGTTATTTTTATCACACAGGTGTATCTATTTCTTGGTTACTATTGGTCAACGCTTGTAGGGATACATGGTATGCTGCGCATGGATTGCGGTATAACAGAGCGCGCGAAGCTTCTTCGCGCGTTTTGTTTTTGTTCATATATTTCATTCGCCGGCAATTTTTTTCAGGATTTCCGGATCGAGGCGATGCCCGCCGTTAAAACTGTGAAATTGATACGGAATGCGATGTTGTGCTAAATTCTCTCGTTGGGATTCGGTATAATTTGGCGTTGCATATTCATCCTTTTTGCCCAATGCCATGTGCAGCTTCGTTTTTAAAAATGTTTGGCGATGTGACGATAAATCAAAATCCGGAGGCAGCAAGCCCGCCCAAATAATCAACTGATCTGCGCGAATATGCCCGTTGTCAAACCAGCGGCAAACCGTGGCGGTTCCCTGTGAAAACCCCAGTAATGTAATTTTTGATTCCGGGTTAACTTTCTGTAAAATTTCATCATAAACCTGGTTCAAATATGCAACGTAGTCCGCGATCTCATTTTCGCGATCCTCTTTGGTCATCCAACTTGCCCCGACCCGTCCGGACATGTTTTCGAGATAAGCGCGCGACAAGCCCTCCGGCGCAACAATCAAACGCGAACCGCCATCGAGAATGGCAAAATGCCGGAGAAAAAATCTGGCTAATTGTCCATAGCCGTGGCAAACAAACCAGGTTTCTTTAACATGTGTACCGGGAGCGCCCAGTGTATAAAAACGCGCCGTTCGACGCACGAAGATGTGATGTTCGGTCATGGCATTTTGCCGCATTTTGATCCCACTTTTTGAATCAAAAATGTAGCGATCTCAATCCTGAAAAGCCATCTCTTTGATCAATTGTTTGATGATCATGCGCGTTTCTTCATCGACGTTGTGCAGTTTAAAACCTGTGTCATAAAATTGCGGATTCACGTCATTCTTACTCCAGCAGCTCTCCGCATTAAATTCTAATTGCACTTTTTTTTGCGCTAAAAATTGCACATCCATTCGCAGCGACAGTTGCTGCCCCGGATCAATCGGCTGCTCGCTGGCGAGCATTAATCCATCCTGCGAAATGTCAACCAGGGTGCCCAGGAATTTATCGGTTTT
>CAYVDX010000717.1:0-2701 GCA_964450485.1 uncultured Calditrichaceae bacterium | reverse complement strand
CGCCTCAGCTTTTCAACAACCCTGCCCATTTTCAGCAGCGTCTCCTCCTGAAATGCACCGGCGATTAATTGCAAACCGATCGGCATCCCGCTTGCGGAATTTCCCACCGGGACGCTCATCGCGCAAATCCCGGCTAAATTTGCGGTAACGGTATAAATATCAGATAAATACATTTGCAGCGGATCATCCGTTTTTTCGCCCTGTTTGAAGGCAGTTGTCGGCGTTGTGGGAGTGAGCAGCACATTGACGTCCGCGAATGCGCGGTCGTATTCCTGCTTGATCAGCCGCCGTACTTGCATGCCTTTTTTGTAATAGGCGTCGTAATAGCCGGAGGAAAGCACATACGTGCCCAGCATAATTCGCCGCTTGACTTCTTCGTTAAACCCCTCGCTGCGGGTGCGGGAATACATGTCGTCCAAATCCGCGGCGTTTTCTGCCCGAAAGCCGTAGCGAACCCCGTCGTAGCGGCTCAGGTTGGAGGACGCTTCAGCCGTGGCAATAATATAATAAGTCGCGATGGCGTAATCGGTGAGCGGCAGATCGACTTCCCGAATGGTGAAACCGCTTGATTTGAGCGAAGCGACAACGCCGGTAATTTTCTCGCGAATTTCCGGATCCAGCCCCTCGCCAAAAAACTGGCGGGGCACGCCGATCACACCGTTGGATAATTCCCGCGACAGCGCAAGTGAAAAATCCGGCGCCGGATGATCCGCCGAGGTTGAGTCGCGAACGTCGTGTCCGGAAATGACTTGCAGCAGCATCGCGGCGTCTTCAACGCTTCGCCCAAACGTGCCGATTTGGTCCAGCGAAGAAGCAAACGCCACCAGCCCGTAGCGGGAAATGCGTCCGTACGTCGGCTTCAGACCGACAACACCGCAAAACGCCGCCGGTTGGCGAACCGAACCGCCGGTGTCGCTGCCCAAGGCGACATCGCACAACCCAGCGGCCACCGCCACGGCGGAGCCGCCGCTGGAGCCGCCGGCGACATACGCCGGATTTTGGGGATGTTTGGCCGGGCCAAAAAACGAATTTTCCGTGGATGAACCCATGGCGAATTCGTCTAAATTTGTTTTGCCGATGATCAACCCGTCCGCGTCGATAATTTTGCGAATGACCGTCGCGTGATATGGCGAAACAAAATTTTCCAATATTTTAGACGCGCAGGTGACCCGGCGGTTTTTCATGCAAATGTTGTCTTTCACCGCCACAACCACGCCGGCCAGCGGTCCCATTTTGGCATTGTCCGCGCGTTTTTGATCCAACGCCCGGGCGCGTTTCCGGGCGTCATCCGCGTAAACTTGGGTAAAGGCGTTGAGCGATTTTTGCCGATCAATGGCTGTTAAATATTGTTCGATGTTGCTGGTTAAATCAAAATCACCGCGAAGGTAGTCGCGGTGTTTCGCTATTGCGGTTTCCAAAAACCCGCTCCTTTCGAAGATTAAACCGTCATCCGCAAATGATGATTTATAAAGATTTGCCTGGGTGAAATTGGGTGATAATAACGCCAAAGCGTGAAAATTATGGCTCAATTTGCACGCTTTGGCGTTGTTTTATTTCAATGACATCAATTTTCCGGTTTAGCGCTTTTTGGGTTTTCCTCGGAATTTTGGGTTGGGGCATTTGTGGTGCGCTTTGGCGGATCGTCAATTTTGTCCAGATCCAGTTCATCACGCAAGCCCTGGGTGGCGTGTTTAAATTCTTTGATCGAACGCCCCATTGACCGTGCCAGCTCCGGCAGCCGTTTTGCCCCAAACAGCAAAACCACTAACACAAAAATAAGTAAAATTTCTCCGGCGCCCATGTTAAACGGCATGATTGCCTCCTAATTTGTTACATCCAAATTTTTGATTTAGATACTAAATTTCTATTAATTTACAGTGAAAACAGGGAAATTCATACCCAAATTTAAATTCGGATAAATTTTTAGCCGCCCCGCGGGGAACCCCGTGAAGCAAAACGCGCTATGGAAAAATATACATTCAGCAGGTATTTTCAGCAATGATAGAAATATTTTTCACCAAAAATTGATAACAATTACCGGTTGATTCGGCGAATAAAAAATAGTACCATCGAAAAGAACCAGAGAAGAAATAACGTAAAAAGCCAACGATGTCCATGTCTTATGGTATTATAATTTAAATGTATTTCTTTGATAATAAAAAACATAACAAATCCCATATTCATGCTGAATTTGGGGAACATGCCGCAATTTTCTCCGTTCCGAATGGTGAGTTGTTAGCGGGAAGCCTTCCAACCAGGAAGCAAAAAATGGTTCAAGCGTGGATTGCAATTCACGAAGATGAGCTAATCGCGGATTGGAAACTTGCCGTTGAGGGGAAAGAAATATTCAGGATAGACCCGTTAAAATAAGAGGCTTTAAATGCTTACAGTAAAACATGTTTCATATCACGATGATTATAAGCTTTATGTAGTGCTTTCCAATGGCGTTTGTGGTTATTTTGATATTGCTCCATATCTCGATAAAGGAATTTTTAACCAGTTGAAAAACATTGATTACCTGAAAACGGTAAAAACAAATGTTGCCGGAATATGCTGGCCAAATGGGCAGGATTTTAGCGCGGATAGGATTGAATACGAAATGCAGACAGAGCAAGATAAGATTCCTCAATAGGATTTCCCGGATCATTGATGCTATGGGTTTCAACAGCATGATTCGCAAGGGACGGTTTCAGTCCATCCA
>CAYVDX010000716.1:0-2703 GCA_964450485.1 uncultured Calditrichaceae bacterium | reverse complement strand
AATGAATAAATACCTTTGCCGATAAAATTTTCTAAGCATTGTTTATCATCGGTTTATGACCCAGGTTGAGCTGTTTTTGTAGTTCCGTAAAACGTTCATCCGGGCGCAGCGGTTCGAGCAGGGGATCAACATTCAGATAAATCAGCGAATATGCGCGTTCCTTGACGGCTTTGTTCAGCCAGCTAAAGGCGGCATTGTGATCCCCCAGCGCAACGCAAACCAGGGCAATGTCATACGAGGAGACATATTGCCGCCTGGCAAATGTCTGTAATTGCTTTAGCATGTTGAGCGCGATGTCTTTCCGTTCCATTTGCGCGGCGGCATTGGCAAAAATCGCCAGCACATTCATGTTCTCTTTAAAAACGTTTAACGCGCCTCGAAAATACTGAATTGATTTGGAAAATTGGGACGTTTGTAAATAGGCGCGCGCCAAAATAAAATTAACGACAGGGAAATCCGGTGCGTAACTTTTAATATTTCGACATTTATCGATGCAGGCCGGGTAATCTCCGGCGTAAAAATACTGCATGGCAAGGGATGCGTCGATCATCGCATTTTTGGGATCGATTGCCAACGCTTTTTGCAGCGTTGCAACGGTTTCGGCAAAATGACCGTTTGGCGTCAGATAGTTGACGGCGTACCAATGATATGCCTCGGCGTCGCCGGGATCGTGCTGAATGGCTTTTTGATAACACAGTCGGGCGTTTTTCCAATCCCGTTCATAAGCGCCCAGGGAAGTGCCGAGGCAAAGCAGCCCGGCCGGGAGGGTCGGATCTTTTTCAAGGGCAAGGTAGGCATGCTGCAATGCGCGGGGCATCACGGCTTTTGGCGCGTACGCGCTGTGCATCCCCAGGATGTTGTAAATTTTTGACAGGCCCGCGTGCGCCGGTGCAAAATCAGGATCATGCCGCAAGGCTTGCTGAAAGTGTTTTTTCGCCGCTCGCAAATCTTCCACGCTCCACTGCTGAAGGCGTTTTTCCCCGTTTTCGCAGGCGTTTTGTGCCTCGCTGGTTCGTGCTTTTTCTCTTTTGAGGTTCCCATTTTGCGGGGCCGTCGCGGCAACGCCGTTTTTTTCGGAAGACTTAACCTCCGGTTCGTCCGGAAAAACGGGCGTTTCCGCCGTGTCTTCAAAGGGCGGGAGATGGTTGCCTGATTCAACGTTTTTTTCAGGTTCAACGGCGTTGTCAGCAACCGGTTCATCCGGTAAATCCGGGCCGCCGGCGTTTTCCGGCTCAAATAAATTTTTAGTAATCTTTTCCTTCGCTAAATCACCCGTCGGCAATGGCCGGTTGTTGCTGAACGGTTCGGATTGCTTTTCCAGCGAACCGTTTTCAAATGCCGCTTCCCCTGTAAAATCATTTCCGGACATCGCTGCAACGACGGGTATTTCAACAGAATCGGCGTTGACTTTTTCCGGTTTCAGTTGATGCACGATTGCCGGCGTTTCCGTTTTTTCCGTTTCGCCGGATAAAATGCGGGTGCTCAGATCGCGCGAAATCAGCAGCGCCAATGATTCCTGGGAAAAATAGATGTTTGTATTCGGCTCGGTGTAGCGCTCTTTCCAAACCACCGCTGCCTTCGACACATTGAACAAACGGGCTGTTACGCCGAGCGTTTTTGCGTCCCGGTGGATCGCCCCGGTGAGAAGGTAATCGACGCCAAGCTGCCGCCCGGCTTGAACAAGCTGATCGCGCCCGATTGCCGGGGACATTGCCGCGGCCAGTGGGGCCAGTTGAATTTCCTTGACGCGCTTTAAACGACCAAACAGTTCGATCAATAAACCGGTTGCAAAATTTTCCTGCCCGGCAGGTGGCTTTGCATCGGGAAACGGGAGCAGCCCCAGGGTTAAAGCGCCCGCGGTGGCCGGGGAGACTTCCGGCGGCGTGACTGTTTTTTCGGGCTGCCGGGATTTTGGTTGAACCACTTTTTGCGGCGCATTTTCGGCCGGTAAATTTTCAAGCGTCTCAATATTGAGGGTAACCGTTTCAGAATATTCAGACTTTGATGTGTCGGCGAGGCGTTTGAAATCCCGGAAGCATTCGAGCATGCTTCCGTAACGATTCGCCGGATTTTTTGCCAAAGTTTTCTGAAATATTTTCCGGGCCAGCGTCTCGTCGCCGGTAAATTCTTCAATGGATACGGGGTTTTTTTCTAAAACCGCGTGATATATTTCCGCGTTGTTTTCGCCGGGGAAAGGCAGCTTTCCGGTTATCATTCGATAAAATAAAACACCCACGGCCCAAATATCCGCCCGTTGATCGCCCGGCGCATTGCGAAGCAGTTCCGGTGAAAGATAAGCGATGGATTCGTCGCGTTTTTCCGTGGATTTTTTTTGGGAAACCGGGAACAAATGCCCAATGCCGAAATCGGTGAGAACAATTTCTTTTTTGTGTTTAAAAAAAACGTTCGAGGGTTTCAGGTTGTGATGATAAACGCTTGTTTTATGAAGATTTGCCAGCGCCTGGATGATCTTGAGTGTAATGGCAATCGCTGCGTTGGTATTTAAAGCGCCGTCACGTATTGTTTCCGTGAGCGAAGCGCATTCCAGCAGACCGGTCGAGATCATTTGCTGCCCTTCGTCGCTGGTTTCAAACGCGAAAACCGGGCAAATTCCTTTCGGCTCGGCGCGCAACACCCGCTTGATGGATTGAAGAAATTGTTGTTTGGCGGCTTGATTGACAATCGGGCGCTGAAAAACCTTTA
>CAYVDX010000715.1:0-2704 GCA_964450485.1 uncultured Calditrichaceae bacterium | reverse complement strand
TCCGATCGCGATTTCCACTGAAGAAGAATGCAGCCAAAACAATCCCCCCGCTGATCAGCAACCGAAAAATATTTGCCGATTCGCCAAAAACCATCACCGAAACCGCCACGGCCAGCGGCGTTTTTAAATTGTTGATCACCGCCAAAGTCCCGCCATTGACCAGCCGCGCGCCGTAATTCCAAAGGAAAAAACAGACGCCTGAAGCCAGCACACCGAGGTAGAGCAGCGTCCAGATATGTGTGCCGGAAAGCGATATCGCCGCCCACTCGGTGGTCATACTTGCGGCGAAAGCAGTAATTATTACAGCGCCTAAATAAAGCAATCCAAATACTTGATAATCCTTAACTTGCGAATGTTCATTCATCACCTTTCGATAGTAAATTTGCCCAAAAGCAAAACAGAGATTGGAGATCTGAACGATCAAAAATCCGAAAAGAAAATCGTTTTGCGAAAGGCGGTTGTAAACGATCAAACCGGCGCCGATCACCGCTATCAGCGCCATCAAAAAATGGAAGCCGTTGAACGTTTTGCGAAAGCCGTCATTTAGCAAAGTGATGTAAACCGGGGTAAAAATGGTAAACAGGGCGACTTCGTAGGCTTGCAGAAATTGATAGGAATAAATGTAAGAAATATACATCACTCCGAATTGCAAAGCACCGATGAGCATCAACCGGCCGGCAATCCCGCGACTGACGCCGCGCAGTCGCAAAAACGGCAGAAAAACCAGCAGTGAAACGAACATTCGGGCGAAGGAGACGAAATTGGAATCCAGACCGGTGAGATTGCCTTTGATCAACCCGAATGAAAATGCCCAGATGAGGGAGACGATGATCAGATGTATCATAAATAAAACCTTTACTGTAATAGAAAAGCGCGAAGATATCGTCGATTATACGCTGAACGAATTGTCGCTAAAATTGCCGCCGGAGATATTTTTTCGTATTCATCGAAACTGCATAATTAACCGGTCATACCTGGCGGAATTGCGCTGCGAATCCGGTCATTACCTGGCGGTTATGCGACTGCCGAAGCGTGTCGAACTGCCGGTTAACCGGGGCTATCTGCCCAAAATTTTACCAAAATATCGTTCCGCGGGCAGTTGAAATCAATTTTGACAATCCAAACCATGTGATTTGAGTCAACCAAAACAACGGTTTCGCGCTTACTTTTTGACAAATACAGTCAGATAATTGCTTGATCGCCTCTTTTCAAGCAATACGACTTGAGTTCACTTCTTTTAAACGATTCCGATTGATAGAAACGTAAAAAATTTTTACACACGCCAAAAACCGGTAAAGCGTTATCCTTTGATATTGTTTAAGTCAAGGATATGGCTTTACAAAACAGGGCAATTTTTATACACTTTTTTGCATTTTCTTGCTGTCGCACAAATGATTTAGCTTTTGCAAATCTTCCCAATGCCCAATGGCAATCAGCCGGTCTCCGCTCCGCAGCGTTGTTGACGAGGTAGGGTTATAAATATACTGTTCATCTCCGCGGTTTATTGCAACAATAATGATATTCAGTTTCTGTCGAATCGCGGAATCTGCTAATGATTTATTTACAAGCGGGGAATGCCCGCCAAGCATAATTTCTTCCAAACCCAAATCGATACCTTTATTACGTGCGACAATGTCAATAAAATCCACCACGCCCGGACGGATCAGCAGATGCGCCATTCTGTGCGCACCTATTTCATACGGTTTGACGATACGGTTTGCACCGGCGCGGATCAATTTTTTCTCTGCTTCTTCTTCAATGGCGCGCGTGACGACAAACAGATGTTGATTTAACTGTTTGGCGGAAAGGGTGACATAGACATTTTCCGCATCCGTGGCCAACACACCGATGAGTCCTTTTGCCCGCCTGATCCCGGCGTTCAGTAGGGTTTCATCCTGGGTGGCGTCGCCGGGCACAAATAAAAATCCATTTTCTAATAGCTGGTCGATGTGTTTTTCATCTTTTTCGATGACGACGAAGGGCAGTTCATTGGCGACTAATTCGCTACAAATCGGGCGTCCCAATCGCCCGTAACCGCAGACAATGTAGTGATTGTTCAACTGTTTTACTTGTTTGCTCATTTTGCGTCTCCGGAATATTTGCGATTCAATAAGTTCCTGAAAAGCCCGCCCGCCCACATAAGCCAATGTCGAAACACCGGTGATGATAATGACAACCGTCAGTAATCGACCAAGCGGCGAGAGGGGACGAATTTCGGCAAAACCGGTGGTTGTAATCGAAATGATGGTCATGTAAAAGGCATCCAGCAAACTCCAGTGCTCAATAAACATGTAACCAACGGTCCCGACAACAATGACCATGTTCAGGATCAATAGCGCGGTGAATAATCGTTTCATCGTATTTTGTCAGTTTTTTCTAAAACTTTCGGCAAAAGGTAAGCACGAAAAATGGTGAATCCAAAGAGAGAGATGATTCGGGTAATGGGATTTGAGCAGCCTGGGCGCGACGTTTTTTTAGGGACGCGGATTGAAAACCGGAAACGGGGTTATCGGTCGGGGCGTTAGACCGCCGAAACATGGAAATGACCGGTGCGTTGGATGGCAATATTAAGCTTTTCCATGCGATAGCGCAATTTTCCGCGGGTAATTTTCAACAAACGCGCCGCATGGCTCAGGTTACCACTCGCCTTGCCCAATGCGCTGAGAATAATCCGCCGTTCCAGCTCTTCCAGGGCAATACCTTC
>CAYVDX010000714.1:0-2711 GCA_964450485.1 uncultured Calditrichaceae bacterium | reverse complement strand
ATGAGATACCGCGTAACATCAGTTATTATTCTGCAAACGAATAGTAATTCAACGAAATCATGTATATACACACTGAAAAATAATGATGCAAGTTTTGTCGGTTTGGCATACCGTGTTTGTATTTTAACCATTGATGCATCCGCGGGCCAGCAGCCAGGCTGCCAGCGTCATCCCATCCCAAATGATCCCATCGCGAATTAATATATCGATCTCCGCCGGAGTGCAGCGAAGCAGCTCAAATTCTTCGGTGGCGTCCGGTGTTGAAATTGCTTTTTCCAGACCGGACGCCAAAAATACCCGGCAAATTTCGCCGGTGACGCCATTGAACGGGTTGAATTCGCCAATTTGCGCCATTTTTCCCGCGCAAAAACCGCTTTCTTCCTGCAATTCGGCGTGGGCAGTCTGCAAATAATCGCTGCCGGATTTAACGCTCCCGCAGGGAAATTCGATGCTTTCCCGGTCGCATAAATAGCGGTATTGCTTGACTAATAGAATGCGCCCGTCGTCAAGCCGAGGAATGATCATACTGGAACCGCGGGTAAAAACGTGATGATATTCGCCGCGCACGCCCCCGGGGATTTCAAATTCATCCAACTTGTAGGTCCACCAGGGATTTTTGTGCACAATTTTTGAGTTGAGCCGTTTCCATTTTTTGAGCATGTCTCATCTCGCCGGTTTTTCAGGTGCATTTGTTACAAATTTTTGTCGCGCACCAACATTTTTCTTCGCGGAGATTTGAGGCGGCGAATGAGCAGCCGCAGGCTTTCGACGTTGTGCACCGGCGCAAAAACATCGATGTGCGGCCAAGCAGCCTGCATCCCGCGCACGGTGGGTTGAAAATCCACGCTGCCGGCCAGTGGATTCAGCCAAATCACCCGCGCGGCTTTTTGATGAATTTTGGCCATGCTTTCGGACAACAGATCGATGTCGCCGGTGTCCCAGCCGTCGCTCATTATCACCACCACGGTTTGATGATCGAGCAACCGGCTGCCGTGGTTTTCCACAAATTCGTGCAGCGATGCGCCGATTTTGGTGCCGCCGGACCAGTCCGTCACGCTTTTGCTGAGATTTTGCAGCGATTCCGCAAAATTGCCGGTGCGCAGGCTTCCCGTCACGCGGTGCAGCGCGGTGCTGAAGACAAAGGTTTCGATGCGTTTGTAAACATTTTGGAATGCGAACAGAAAATGGAGCAGAAAGCGGCTGTAAAGATCCATCGATTTGCTGACGTCACAGAGCACCACCAATCGCAGCCGCTGCTGCCTGCGCTTGCGAAATTCCAACTCGATAATTTCCCCGCCGCGGCGCAAATTTTGGCGCATGGTGCGCCGCAGATCAAAATTATTGCCGGAATCATCGCGTTGAAAACGGCGATTAAAGCGCGTGGCAAGGGTTTTGGCAATCGCGCTGATCAGCGTCATCACTTCCCGGACTTCGTCTTCGGAAAACAGGCTGAAATCCTTGCGCGTCAACACTTTCGCCGCGCTGTAAGCCGCCATTTCCGTTTCTTCCGAAGCTCGCTGTCCGTCCAGCCAATCCTTGATGTTTTGCACTGCTGCCTGCCGGGGAGTTTGCGCCTGACGCGAATTTTTGCGTTGCGAAACGTCGCCCGGCTTTACTTTTGAATCGACCGCGCGTTCCAGGTTTCGCCAATATTCGGGATACAGTTTGTCGAACAATTTTTGTTCGGCGTGAGATTTGGTTAGGATTGCTCGAAGTGTCATCCGGAAAATTTCCCGGTCGGTGAAGGGCAGGGTTGCCAGGGCTTGCAGCGCATCCGACTGCTCTGCCGGCCCCATGGCAAAGCCTTTTGCGCGCAAAAAACGACAAAATTGCACGACGTGGGTGCTGAGTTCTGTTTGGTAGGTGATGAAGTGTGGATTTGACATTAAATGTGAATCAAGCTAACATTAATCTGCGGTCTTTGGGTTGCGCAATTGGGTCGCCGAATTCTTTTTCTGTATCTATCCAGAGTGTAATTGCGTCATTTACATTCCTTAGAGCGTCATCCTGGGTTTCCCCATGCGCCATACAGCCAGGTAGCTCCGGGATTTCGGCAACAAATGCTTTGTCTTTATTGCTCCAATATAGAATAATTTCGTATTTATACATTATTATCGTTCATCCGCTAAATTATATTTCAAAATTACGGCCCTCACTCGTCGAACTTGATATACTTTAGCAAGTTTACCGTCTTTTTGCAAGTTAATTCTTTCCTCAACATCATCCCTGAGCAAAATATGAAGACGCCCTCGAACGCGTATTTCAAAATTCAATGTAATTATACAGCCGCGGATTGTCGCGGATTCTTTAAATAAGGGGTGTAGATTCCATTTTACGTAATTTTGCTTTCAAATATTTCACCCCAACGGGGTTTTAGGGGGGTGGAATGGCATTTTTTCTATAAATATTTCACCCCAACGGGGTTGAACTTCAAAAATTCGGATCATTTGCCAATTATACCCCGGAGGGGTAAGATATTTATAGCAAATTGCGTTCTAAATACCTTAAAACCCCGTAGAGCTTGCCCCCGGCGTTCCGGGGCAGGCTCCGGAACGCCGAGGGGTGGAATGTTTATAGCAAATGGCTTTATTAAAGCCTCAAAATTCCGGCACGCCGGGAGTGACATATTACTTTCATAAACTACGTAAAATGGAACCTACACCCATAATTTGTCAGACGCCGAGAAAGATATTCTTTACGATTGAGCAGCA
>CAYVDX010000713.1:0-2714 GCA_964450485.1 uncultured Calditrichaceae bacterium | reverse complement strand
AAAACCTCCAGCGTTTTTAATTGCATTTAAAATAAAAATAGTGTAAATTTGTTCACTTTTAATTTATGTCTTAATACGCTGAAAGGAGCGATACGGAATGGAATATTACCGATTTGGCCGGGTTGTGGTACCCGAAGGCGGCTTGTTTGACGACATCGACAGCGCCATTGAATTTGCAGGCAATCTTGAAGACGAAGTGCTGCTGGAGCAAATCCGGAATTTGAGCTTCACCACCGATGACGAAGGCACCTTGACGGTGCTGATCAACAATAAGCGCTATTTTATCACCCTGCCGGCGTTAAAGGATTTGTGCAAATTATTGAAAGTTCCGGCAAGTTATATCAATAAATTCCCCGGCCGCTCGCTGGTGCTGGAAAATTTGAACAACAATCCCTATCTGAAGGAAAATGCCGACACCGTGAAGTTGGTCGTTTGGCAGAGCGAAGATTACCCGGTGATTTCCGGTGTTTTGCCGGGCACTGATCCGGCCATGCAATTCACGGAGTTTTTAGAAATGATGCGCGATAATGGCGTTTTTGCAAGGGAAAGCACCAAACTCGATCAAATTGCCCTGACCGGCGAAGAAGCCGTGGCCTATTTTTACCTCCCGGAAGAAATGACCCACGAACGATTCAGTTTTAACCTGGGATACGCGCTTCGTTACTCCGCCACGCGCTTTGTGGATACAACCGTGACGCCCTTCGTCAAAATGACCGTGGTAACCAACGCCGGCGAGCCGTTTGATTTCGACTTTGAAAGCAGCAAAAAGCTGCGCATTGCCAAGCGCAAAAAAGAAGATTTTCTTTCCAAAACCCTGGAAATTTGCCAGGCGTACCAGGGCGAGGACTTGGGCGTGTATTACGAAGAAGCCGTTAAGTGCGGCGCCGTGGCGCGCAATCTCGATTCGGTCAAATATTCGCTGCTGAAATTTGTGAAGTCAAAAGCCGTTTCGACTTACAACTACAGCGGCGTAAAAGTGGACGGAAACCAGGTGACCGAGGAAGTAATCCCGGAATATCTCGAATTTTACAAGGCGCACAAAGACGATTTGAAGCAAATGGAAACCTACGCCGCCAATAACCTGCGGGCGGATTTCTATTTGCCCATTTTTCTCAACCGCTTTTTTACCTTTCAGGCGAATATCGAAAATCCCAATTTTATGATCCGCTATCGCAAAGCCATCGGCGGCATTTTTAACAAAACCCTCGATGACGTCGGTGATCTGGTCGTCGATCTTCAAAATTAGCGAAATTGCGCCGGTTTGTATGTAATCCCACCGAAATTCAATCTTCTTCAACGTATCTTTTCTATTCGTTCCGATCCCAATACACGGGGATCGGAACCGTTTTTTCATCGATAAAAACCGTTTTACGCTTTGCATTTATGCGGAGGTTTGATAAATTCCGTCAACCTCGAATTGGAGAAGCGAATCATGCTAAAAAAAGCCCGACAATGGCTGGAAGAGCTTTTTGCCACGGCGAACGGCCCCTCGCGGCGTCCGCTGCTCAGTAAAAATCTGGAAAGCAATATTCCCGGGATTTACATTGTCGGCGACCTGGCCGGCGCGCCGGTAATCAAGCTGGCCATGGAACAGGGCTACAATACGATCGAGCATATCGCCGCGCTCCCAAAACCAACCGGCGGCGGCAGCGATGTGCTCGATATTTTGATCGTCGGCGCGGGCGCTTCCGGGCTGAATGCCGCGCTGGCAGCGCAGGATAAAGGCATGCGCACCATCGTGCTGGAAAAGGAAAAAATTGCCAACACCATCGAGAATTTCCCCGAAGGCAAATGGGTGTACGCCGAACCGGACAGTGTGCCGCCCAAAGGCAAGCTGTGGCTGGACGGCGCGCAAAAAGAGGATTTGATCAATCGCTGGCATCAAATTGTCAAAGACCACAAGCTGGATGTTCGCCCGGAAGAGCCGGTGACGAAAATCGAGAAAAAGCAGGATATTTTTGAAATTACCACGCCAAAGGGAAGCTACAAGGCGCATCGCGTGATTTTGGCAACCGGGCAGCGGGGCAATCCCCGCAAGCTGAAGGCGCCCGGCGAAGATCACGAGCATGTCTATCATCGCCTGTACAGCCCGCGAAAATATAAAAATGAAGACATTTTAGTGATCGGCGGCGGCAACAGCGCCGTGGAAGCGGCGATTACGTTGAGCGAGCAAAACCGGGTGACGCTTTCCTATCGCAAAGGCGAATTCAGCCGGATTTTCAAGGATAATCAGCGGCTGCTGAACGAAGCGGTTTCCGCCGGAAAGGTGAACGTCATTTTCAATTCAAATGTCACCCGATTTGACAAAAATACGGCGACGTTGAAAGTAAAAGCCGACGGCCGCGAGAAAGAAATTCCGGTGAAATCCGATCACGCGTTTGTGTTGATCGGCGCGGAGCTGCCCGTCAAATTTTTAAAATCCATCGGCGTCAAGCTGGAAAACGAGTGGGGAGGCAGCTTTCCCCGGGCAATCGGGCTGGCGCTGCTGGCGTTGTTCGGGATGTGGTTTGCCGGCGGCCAGACCGCGTTTGTGCCGGAAATGTTCGCGAAAGCCGCGGCCTGGAGCGGGGCGCTGGCAACACTTGCGGCCATCGGAACGCTCATACAAACCGGGCGGAAAGGCGATCGCTGGAGCTGGCTGTCGCTTTCCTTTTTGATTTGGTACACCATTTACGGCGCAAAAGTGGGCAGCGGGCGGGAATTTTGGCCATTTA
>CAYVDX010000712.1:0-2715 GCA_964450485.1 uncultured Calditrichaceae bacterium | reverse complement strand
GTTCTTTTGTATCAAGACAAAAGAACAAAGACGTTTTTGGACTGTACGAAAGTGCAGATGCGCTTATAAAGCTGTTAGAGCTACACAAATACCTTGTATTTTATACGCATAAAATAAATTAATAAAAAATCGAAAAATTTCCGCAGATGCGAGACATCTTTTTTCACCATCGTGCTATTTAGCGATTTTTTCAAAAAAGCAAAATAATTGATACAATAATCCACGCCAAATTTTTCCCATATTTTCAAGCGATGCGGCTGTGTGTCATAGCGAAAGGCAACCATTTCAACGGCAAATTTTTCACGATATGCGAAGTTCTTTAAGTATCGATAACACATGTCCTTACCGCGAATGACATAGGATGACAGCCGCAGGGCACAAAGCCCGTCATTCTCTAAAAACGACTCTAATTTCCCGGCGATAATCGGCAACTGTTCCAATCCGCCCGATGCCAATTCGCCGCTCCAGGGATTTCCCATAATCAAATCATATTGCCCACTGACGGCGTCAAAAAAATTTGATCTGCGTGTCTTGATGTTGGTAATTCCATTTAACAAGGCATTAATTTGGGTAAATTTTAAGGCGCGTTCATTTATATCAATGGCGATACATTCCTTGCTCAATTTCGACATGATCAGGCTATCGATACCGCTGCCCGACCCCACATCCAATATGCGCTCAAACCGCCTGTTTTTTAAATATGTCAGCAGAAATTCCGCGAAATATATCGAGTCGATATCCATCCAGATTTGATCATCAAAGCTGAATTCTCCATTAAATGTCGATGCGTAAGTGTAATATGGATCCAAGACGATAATATACGATTTGAACGGCATGAAACATAGTGTGAATTGGCACATCCCGTTTTTTTCAATGATCAGCTTGTTCGCCGCGGCTTCCTCGATGAGTCTTCCGGTCAAAAGTCCGGTCAGTTTTTTTTTCGACGTCCATTTGTTATAAAAACAAGCATTGAGCAGCGTATTTAACTGTGCCGCTTGTTTCCCGCCCGCCAAAATCCGATAGACTTTCGGATAAACCGAGCGATTCAGCAAATGAAATTTTTGCCTGCGAACAATGTTCAGTAAATTTTTATGTTCCCGCACGCTTCCCAACCAGCTTTTTTGGGAAGGAAGATATTGCAATAATCCATAGTTTCGCTGTTTAAGCGTTTGCGTAAACCGTTGTAAAAAATCAACATCGTATTCAAAGATCAGGTGCGGCAAATTCAACGTTGCTTCGATGGAGCCCCCGATTTGGGAAATAATCAGTTTTTAGGTGTTTTTTAGATATCGAACTCCTTTTCGATTGAATTGCCATTCCTTTGTGTCGGTGTAGGGAACGATCGCGACCGCTCCCTGCACACCTGGTAGTTCAGGGTTAAAATGCCTACGTTTTTTTTTGTTAAAATTGCCGTTCAAAATCAGTTTTGCTGGCCATCCGTTGCTTGCGTTGAATCCAATAACTTGCGGCAGCGGGATCAATTTTTTCGTTGAGCAGGTCTTTTCCCAAAATCTGCATCAGCAGGGAAATCGGGGTTAATGCACCGAAAAATACCACTGTCAATATGAGGCGCGTCATCACCCAGCCGATAATCGTTGCCATCACCATCCACGGGTAATAAATGATGTTGAGTGCTTTTGGAAGAACCAGGGACACGGACAACACAACCCCCGCCGCAGAAAACAGATAAGGATATAAATTCCCCGATTTCCAGAGCGAAAAACCGCCGATGATCGCTAAAAAACCGGTAAGCACGAACCCGAATTTTCTCAGTGTTTTACTGTCCGTTTGAATGTCTTTAATTTCTTGTCGCAGCATTTTTTTCCTCTAAATGTTTTACAGTTTGTCATCAAATCCGTGACGCCTTGCCTTGGCATCATGTGCTGAATTGTCAAAACCACAGGTCAACGCTAATCCAGTTCAAACTCTTCCATCCAGGACTTTTCTTCAACCAAAGGCGTTTGTTCCGTTTTGTCAAGCAGAAAATTACCCATCACCAGGTAATCCATATTTGTACGCATGAAACATTTGTAAGCCTCTTCGGGTTTGCAAACGATGGGTTCACCACGTACGTTGAAAGACGTGTTAATGATCACCGGGCAGCCGGTTTTTTCGTAAAAGGTGCGAATCAAGGCATGGTACCGAGGATTATCATTTTCATTGACCGTTTGGACGCGGGCGGAATAATCAACATGGGTGATTGCCGGTATTTCGGAGCGGAGCACTTTTAGCTTTTCAATGCCGAATAACTCCTTGCTTTCGTCGTCCGAATTTTTGCGAATGCGCTCGTGAACCGGCGCAACCAGCAGCATGTAAGGGCTTTTCCGGTCAATCGCGAAATATTTGCTGACTTGCTCCTCCATCACGGACGGCGCAAACGGGCGGAAGCTTTCCCGAAATTTTATTTTTAAATTCATCACGGATTGCATTTTGGGGGAACGGGCGTCGCCGATAATGCTGCGATTGCCCAATGCGCGCGGGCCAAATTCCATTTTTCCCTGGAACCAGCCGATCACATTTTCATTAATCATCAGGTCTGCAACAGTGGAAATCAAATCCGCGTCCGACACTTTTTGATAGGGAATATCGTTTTCCTTCAGATACTTTTCAACCGTATCGTTATCAAATTCCGGCCCGAGATAGGATGCGCCTTGCAGATCGTTTTCACCGTCAACGGTGCGTGGTTTTTCCAGGTATTCGTGCCAGATGGCCAGG
>CAYVDX010000711.1:0-2728 GCA_964450485.1 uncultured Calditrichaceae bacterium | reverse complement strand
GACGATTAAGGGCGTGAAAGAGGATTTAACACACATGATCCTCAATTTGAAAGAAGTTCGCATTAAACTATTGAACAAACGCCCAGACAAAGTGACGCTGCACTTAAGGGGTTCCGGCGAATTCAAGGCCGGAGATTTGGAAAAATATACCACGGATTTTGAAGTGTTGAATCCTGATCTTCATATTATCACGCTTAATGATGACGCGGATGTTGATATGGAGATTCGTGTCGGCAAAGGTCGTGGATATGTGCCAGCGGAAGAAAATAAGCCTTTGGAAGCATCCATTGGTCTGATTCCCATCGATTCAATTTTTTCCCCGATCCGCAAAGTTCGTTTTGATGTGGAAAATGTTCGTGTCGGTCAGCGCACCGATTATGAAAAATTGGTGCTGGAAATTGAAACAGATGGTAGCATAACACCGGATGATGCCCTGACATTTGCCGGAAAAATTATTAAAGACCATGTACAACTCTTTATTAATTTTGACTTTGAGCCGGAAGAAGAAGAAACGCAGGAAATCGATGAAGAAGTACTGCGTATCAAGAAATTAATGAAAATGAATGTAGATGAATTGGAACTTTCCGTCAGATCGCATAACTGTTTGAAGAATGCCAACATCAAGACGATTGGAGATTTGGTGCGGCTGGATGAATCGGAACTGTTGAAATTCCGTAATTTCGGCAGAAAATCGCTCCAGGAAATCCAGGAAATTCTTGACAAAAAAGGTCTCTATTTTGGCATGGATGTGGATAAGTATCTGAAAGGCGACGATTAATCGTTAACGACAAGTGGAGTTTTTACGATGCGACATCGAAATAAGATAAAGAAAATGGGTAGAACCTCGAGCCACCGCGCGGCAACTTTAAAAAATATTGCAACGGCAGTATTTGAACATAAGCAAATCCGCACCACTTTGGCAAAAGCAAAAGCTGCCCAGGGCTATATCGAGAAATTAATCAGTTACGGGAAAACAGACAGTGTTCATTCACGCCGCCTGGCTTATAAGTTTTTACAAAACCACGCACTGGTGAAAACATTGTTTGATGAGATTGCCCCGAGGTATGAAGGACGTTCCGGTGGTTATACGCGTATCGTCAAGCTGGGCATGCGGCGCGGTGATAGCGCGCCGCTTGCGGCGCTGCAATTGGTCGGTTTCGAGAAGTTCACATTTGAAGAAGAAGCCAAACCTAAAAAGAAGAAGCACAAAGCAAAACCGGAGAAGCCAACCGCGGCGGTTGCGGAAGCGACAAAAGAAACAAAAGATGCGGCTGAAAAGGCTGAAGATGCGGCAGTCGAGGAAGCCCGGAAAACAAAGGCTGCGGCGCCTTCCAAAGAAGCCGAAGCCAGTGAGGAAACTGTTGCAGAAGGCGAAGCAACTGATGCAACCGCGAAAGATGTTGAAGCTGCCGGGGACAGTGCGGAAGAGAAAAGCAAAAACAGTTAACCCGATTTATCCTCCGACAAATGGATATTTGATGCTCAAGGCGGAATCTGGCAACAGGTTCCGCTTTTTTTATACCGGATAAATTTTTAATGGATTCGGTTGCTGCTTATTCGTATAATTTTATTCGAGAAGGTCATCAAAAACATACGACAGGGAAAGCCGCTTGAAGCGATATTTCATTATTTTGATCATTCAATTTGGATTTTTGCAATTTTCAGTTGCAAAAACAGTCGCTTCTGAAATTCGCGGTTTGTGGATTGTTCGGCATAACCTGAAATCCGCGGAAAATATCGACAAATTTCTGGCGTTTGCAGATAAGAATGCCTTCACCGATCTGTTTGTGCAAGTGCGGGGTCGCGGCGATGCTTTTTATAACAGCCATTTTGAACCGCGCGCTGAAGGGCTTGCGCCTGATTTTGATCCCCTGGCATACTTGATGATTCAATCCCGGAAATACAAATTTCGTATCCATGCCTGGATCAACGTTTTTTATCTCTGGAGCAGCGAGACGCCGCCGGTCTCAAAAACCCATCTTTTTTATCAAAAGCCGGAATGGATTATCTTTCCGGCGCATTACGACCCGACGCATCCCGATACAAACATGACCGCCATGCGAAACGAAGAAGGGCTTTATCTCTCCCCATTGTTGCCGGAAGTGCAACAGCATATTTTGAATGTCGTGAATGATATTTTAGGGCAATACCCCGTTGACGGCCTTCACCTGGATTATATCCGTTTTCCGGGGTATGGGTACGATTTTGACAAAACCAACCGGCAGCGATTTAAAGAGATATATGTTCTCGATCCACTCGATTTTAAAAAAGATCCCGCTCAATTTGTACAGAACTTCGGCCCCACCGGCTATGATATTTTTTTCTCCCGCTGGGGACAGTTTTTGCGGGACGGTTTATCGGAATTTGTCGAAAAACTGTCGCTGAATGTCCGGGAAAAATATCCCACCGTGATTCTCTCGGCTGCGGTTAAGCCGGAATTGAGCAAAGCCCACTGGCGATATTACCAGGATTGGGACCGCTGGTTGAACGCCGGCTGGCTGGATTGGGCGGTTCCGATGAATTATACAAGGGATAACTACCTGTTTTTACAGCGAACAGAAACGATAGCAGCCGCGGTAGATTTGCAAAAAATTTTGATGGGAATTGCGTTGTATAATCAATCATCCGCCGCCGCGATGGAAAAAATTCGTTTGTTGCATCAATTAAATGAAAAACAGGTTAAATTACGCGGGATGGTTTTATTTTCTTATGATCAAATTTATCGGGA
>CAYVDX010000710.1:0-2729 GCA_964450485.1 uncultured Calditrichaceae bacterium | reverse complement strand
GGTCTGTATAATTGTGCGGAATGAACTTCCAATGCTTATAGCGCTACACAAATACAACAGGATTATTATTTAAAGATTTGTTGATCATTCTTTTGAAATATCACGCATATCCTGTTGATCCTATCAAAATCTTTTGAAATTTAACATTGTCAAGTTACATAATTTTTGCTTTCAAATATTTCACTCCCCGGCAAACCGGAGCCTGCCCCGGAACGCCGGGAGGTGAAATAAATGAGAGAATATCTTACGTAAAACCGAATCTATATCCATTACTTCACGACGGTAACGTGTTGATTTCATTCCACAAAGCACGGTAAGCCGCCGTCGCGGATGAGCCTGGCGCAAAAACCGGCAACGGCGCGCGATAAATGCCCATTTTTTCTACATCTGATCGATACGGAACAATGGTCTTAAGCATTTGTTTATTATTGTTTAAAAGCGACTTTATCGTCTCGCGGTGCAGCGTTTTTCGTCGTTCCGCCATTGAGAAAAAGGCGACTAATTTATTCAGCTTTTTGCGCTTTTTTTTCAGCAATTTATTGATCTGTTCAAAACTACGCGTCGAAAGCGGCGTGGGAATCAGCGGCGTTAAAATCAAATCCGCCGCGACGAATACATTTTCCGCAACCAATGAAATGTTCGGCGGGCAATCCAGAAAAATGACATCATAATCGGTTTCCAGTGAATGTAAAATTTTCTGCAAACGCCGGTCCGGCTTTTTATCCGCGGCCAGCCTGTTTTCAAAATGGCGAAATGTCAAATCGCCGGGCAGCAGGTCGAGGTTTGGATAATCCGTTCCCTTGATGTTTTTTTCCAGGTTTTTCCCGCCCTTGATAAACCCTTTAACGCCGGATTTAAACTTCGGTTTAACGCGAAAATAAAAAGTAGATGAGCTTTGCGGATCAAGATCGCATAACAACGTTTTTAAGCCATCTTCCGCCGCCAAATATGCTAAATTAACGGCGGTTGTGGTCTTCCCCACCCCGCCTTTGTTGTGATAAATCGCAATGATTTTCAACGCTATTTCTCTCTTTCCAATGACTGAATCAACCGTTAAAAAGCCGCAAGAATTGCCGTTTGTTCTGTTTTCCGGCAAACTTAGCAAATGTTGCCTGAAATTCGCTGCGCGCGAATTGTTTTTCCATCAAAATAGCGCCTACCAGCCCGCCAAGCGCTGCAATCGTTTTATATGTGCCGGTTTTTTCCGCGTGAAAGCGATCGATTAAATGCAGCAATGTCTCCGCCTGAACGCAGTAATCGTTGAATCTGCCCAGGTTATCCTGTAGTTTTTTGAGCGGTTTAATGAGCGCGCCAATGTTATCCGCGGGATAAAGGCTGGCAAAAAATTCCATTAAATAGCGAAGTTTTTTGCAGTCAATTCTCAAAGCATGCAAATTATCGTCCACCGTCTCCGGCGTGATTTTTTTGCCATCCTTGAGAACCGCGCGATATTTTTTGAAAATGCGCGTATTCGCCAATTCAATCACCGGTATATGCGCAAGGCTTCCCAAAGACGCTTCATCCGCGGTTTGCAAAAATTTTTCCCATTCACTCAAAATGAATAAATATGTTTTTGAGTTAAACCATCTTCTTACTTTCGCCAGCGCTTTTTTACGTTCACCCGCCAGGTAATCAAACAGCGGTTCAATGTCGGGTTTTAGTGCATCCGGCAGCAACGCCCGATACGCATCCGCTTGGAGCAGGTAAACATCTAAATCGCGCAATTGATTGGTCATCCTGCCAAGTTCGGCAAATTTATCGCGAAATCCGCGGGTCGCTTCCGCGGGAAACACATCTTTAAATTCAGCAAGCGCTGAGCGCGTCCGGCGAACGGCCACCCGAAAATCATGCAGATATTCCGTATCAATGTCAGCTTTGATCCCCGGCACATTCAAGCGCATAATGTTCAATAAATGCAGCAAAATAATCCGCGCGGCTTCCCCGACCGGCAGCTCCGGCGTTAATTGAAAACTGAGTTTTGCGGAATAACCGCCCGGCGCATATCCCGCGGCAACCAGTAAACGCTCGAACGGTGGATGGGATTCTCTCTCGGCGCCAACTTGCTCAAGCAGTTTGGTAACTGCCCGGAAATCATTTTCATAGCCACGCACCGGCGTTAATTCGATGTTGCAAATCATCCGGCTGCCTGTTTTATCGCTCTCAAACTTGTTGATTTGAAAACGCGCCACCGTCTTTTTATCATCATTTAATATGATAAAATTTTCCGAACTTGAGCGGATCGTTAGTAATTTTTGCAATGCGCGCATCTCCAGAATGGATACTGCGCGTGCTTTAAAGTTACATTCCGGGAAATCCCAAATAAAACGCGGCAGCTTTTTAAAATCAACGGTTTCGATTAAGGAAAAATCCGTCAGGCGATGCAATTCCATTGTTTTACGCCGGACAACCACCCAATATTCGCCCTTGAAAAAGCGCCAATCAAAAGTATCAAAAAGCGCGCAGGCGTCCGTTTTGTGACATTCAAACTCAAAACGGTAGTCATCGTTTAGCTTGTGCAGAAACGCATCCATCTTTTGTTGACTGCTGATTTCAAAAATCGCCGGTTTATCTGTCATTCGACGCACAACCTTTCTTCAATCACCTGCTAAACCAAATTTACAATTCTGCCCAAGTATGTGTGTTTTCCCATCTTGTGGTGTAAATTATAAACACGAAAAATTCAGTACCGGACACTTTTTAAAAGCGGGCAATTTTGGGTGAATTAGAAG
>CAYVDX010000709.1:0-2734 GCA_964450485.1 uncultured Calditrichaceae bacterium | reverse complement strand
CTTACCTCGCCGTCTGATGTGAATGAACGGTTGATTAGCAAAACGCTTTTGCAAAACTAATGCAAAAAATATAACGATCAACCCACCCTGTCACAAGCGACCCCTTCCCTGGGGCAAGGGGCGTCCTTTGGAGCAAAACGCTAAAAACTCGAAAAGGATATTTGGATTTTTCCTGTGTCATCCCGGGTGGAAGTTTGATATTAGAATCTCCATTCACCCAAAAAAATATGCTTCGAGAAAAACTTTTTACCCTTTTAATTTATTTCGTGTGTTTGGCGGGCTGAATCGCAACAAAAAATTTCAGTACCGGACATTTTTTAACAAAGGACATTTTGTGTGAATTTTAAGCAGCGCTTTGGGGAAAATGCGGTTGCCAAGCAGGAACTTGTCAACGAGATCGCCGCAAAATGGGCATTTCTCGTTCCAAAGCTCCCGCTTTGGAACCCCTTTTTCACAAAAGCTCCGCTTTTCTCCAAAAGTGTCCAATATTAAACAAAAAATAAAGGATTTTCAGCATGATCGTTAGCTTCATCATATTATTGATTTTACAACTCAGCACCCCTTATTGGTGGTGGGTGATTGTCGTTCCGTTCATTTACGGTCTATTCAGACCGAATACGCCACTACGCGCTTTGTTCGCCGGACTTGGCAGCGCCGGATTGCTTTGGTTCGGTTTTGCATTCTATCATTTTTTTACGGATGCTTCACTCATCGCTGAAAGAATCGGCGCAATGATGAAGCTCTCTTCCCCAATTTTACTGTTGGTGATTACCACACTCATTGGCATGTTAAGCGGTGGTTTTGCGTGCCTTAGCGGTTTTTTTCTTCGTAGGGCGGTTCGTGACTGATGGCAGCTAAAGAATACAAGAACAAACATTTTGACGCGATCATCATCGGCAGCGGATTTGGCGGGGCAATGTCCGCCCACGCGCTGATCAACGCCGGACTCAACGTGCTGATGCTGGAACGCGGTGATTGGGTGAAACGCGGCCCGCACAATTGGGCGTTGAATGCCTCGCTCGATCTCACGCCGTTTTATTCAATGGATTCGCCCATGCGCGTGTTGGAAGGCGGAACAAAGCCGTTAATGGGCAGCTATTCCTGTGTCGGGGGACCGTCCGTTTTTTATGGCGGGGTATCATTTCGTTTCCGCGAAGCGGATTTTTTATCCACGCCGGAAATTGTCGGCGCTTCCGGCGCGGAGTGGCCGCTGACTTATGACGATTTTGAGCCATTTTATTCGCAGGCAGAAAAATTGTTGAACGTCGCCGGCGTGGATGCCGCTGACCCGACCGAGCCGCATCGAAGCGCGAAATACCCCCAAAAGCCTTCCGAATTATCCGAAATTTCCCAAAAAGTAGGGCGCGCCGCGAAATCTATCGGATTAAGGCCGTTTCAGATGCCGCTGGCCATCAATTACCAGGATAACGGACGGACAAAATGCAAAGCGTGCACTACTTGCGATACCTTTGCCTGCGCCATTTCCGCCAAAAATGATCTCGCCACCGTCATTCTTCCCAAGCTTCGGGAAAAAGGATTAGCCCTGCTTCCCAACGTAATGGCGACCCGGCTAAATCAACGCGGCGATCAAATAAAAACCGTTGACTGTCTCGATAAAACCACCGAAAAAAGTTTCTCCGTTAGCGCGGACGTTGTCATCCTTGCCGCCGGCGCAATGGGCGCGCCGCATCTTTTATTAGCCTCGGGCTTGCGGCAAGTTAACCCCGGCGGCGATGTGATCGGGCGGTATTTAATGCGCCATGTCAATGCCATCATTTTCGGCATTTTCCCCGGCCGCGCAGACAAGGAAAATGTGTTTCATAAACAGTTATGCATCCTCGATTACTATTTCGGACACCCGTCTGTTACTGAACCGGCCGGGAAACTGGGCAGCCTGCAACAGATGCAAACGCCGCCGGCCGGACTCGTAAAAGGAATGATTCCCAAGCCGTTCGGAAGTTTAATTGCCCCGGGCGTAAAGCTTTTAACCGGCTTGCTGGCCATCGCCGAAGATCAGCCGCAATTTTATAACCGCATCGAATTGAACGCGGCTCAAAAAGACCGTTTTGGATTGCCGCAGCCGCAAGTGCGACATCGCTACAGCGAGCGTGATATCGCGGCTTTAAAAGCTTTGACAAAGCCTGCCAAAAAAATCATGCGACGCGCCGGCGCGCTGGCGCATTATGTGCATCACATTCGGACATTTTCCCACGCCGTGGGCACGGTGCGCATGGGCGTCAATCCCAAAACATCCGCCTTGGATGAGAATTGCCGGTTTCGCGGGATCGAAAATCTGTTTGTCATCGACGGCAGTTTTTTTCCCACCTCCGCGGCGGTTAATCCAAGCTTGACGATTTCCGCAAACGCGCTGCGGGTTGGCAATTTTATCGGATCCGTTGGGGTGTAATGCGTTACGACCCTTCGTGTGATAAATAATTCAAGAAAAAATAAATCAAAGCGATCAAAGCGAAAAACATGAAAAAATATAAACCCATTCCTTTCAACAAACCGATTCGCATGGCCTTTTTAGGTTGCGGAAATGTCACCAAAAAACACGGCAAAACCCTCAAGGGACTTGACAACTCCGTGCAGCGATTTTACGCCAGCCGTTCGCTGGAAAAAGCCAACCGATTCAACGCCAAACTGCGCGGCGAGGGGTTTTTCGGCAGCTACGAATCCGCCATCGAATCGCCGGAAATTGATGTCATTTTTATCGCCACGCCGCCATCTTCCC
>CAYVDX010000708.1:0-2735 GCA_964450485.1 uncultured Calditrichaceae bacterium | reverse complement strand
CATTTTCCAGGAATTCAGTTTCAGAAAAAAGTCTTTTGGACGTTCCCCGGCGCTTTTGAACAGACCCGTGTCAAATTTTCGCGACGCCAACATGGGAATAAAAAACAGCGCCACGCCCAAAGACGCCAACAGCGAGAACACCACGGTCAGCGCCAGATCGCCGAAAATTTGTCCGGCCACGCCCTGCACAAAAACCATTGGAAAAAACACCGCGATGGTCGTCAGCGTGGAAGCCGTCACCGCGCCGCCCACTTCGCTGGCCCCGCGAATCACGGATTGCACATACCCGTCGCCTTCTTCCCGGCAGCGGAAAATACTTTCGATGACCACGATGGCGTTGTCCACCAGCATTCCGATGCCCAATGCCAAACCGCCCAGCGACATGATGTTCAGCGAGACGTTAAACAGGCGCATCGGCGCAAACGTGGCGATGATCGAGATGGGAATCGCCATGCCGACAATGACGGTTGTGGTGAGATTGCGCAAAAACAGAAACAGCACCAGCACAGCCAAAAGGCCGCCATAAATGGCCGTTTTTTTTACTTCGTTGATGGAATTTTCGATAAATTTGGATTGATCGGTCAGCAAGTCCAGCTTCATGTCCTTGGGAAGTTTGTAAGTAATGAAGTCGGTCATTTGCTTCATTAACATCTGTTTTCGGAACTCAGCCTGTCGCTTTTGAAAATCCGCGCCGCCCTTGCCGCGCCCTTTTTTGCCGCGTTTGCGATTTTTGGCCTTTTTTTCAACATCTTTTTTGGCGCGTTCCGGCTTTGCCTCTTTTTTGGCTTTGGCTTCCGCTTCCATTTTTGCGATAAAGGCTTTCTGTTCAGCAGAGCCAAAAACTTTATTGCGAACCCGCCGGGCCACTTCCACAATATTTGCGTCGCCTTCTTTGTAAACTTCCAACTCGACGCTTTCCACACCGTCCAGGCGGGTGATGATTTTCCGTTCTTTATAGGTTCGATAGACCTGCGCAATGTCGCTGAGGCGAATCTCCCGCCCGTTTTGAAAGCCCAGTTTGATGGCGGCGATTTCGTCGATGCTTTTGAATTCGTTGAGTGTGCGCACGATGTATTCGGTCTGCCCTTCTTTCAGCTCGCCCCCGGCCAGGTTTACATTTTCTTCGTTCAACCGGCGACGGATTTGTTGGATATCGAGATTCAGCAGGCTGAGCATCTGCTCGTTTAATTCCACGCGAATTTCTTCCTCATAACCGCCCTTGACCTTGACCGACGCCACGCCGTCAACCGTTTCCAACTGCCGTTTGATCTGCTCTTCCGCGACATAGCGGGAGAAAAACAAGTCCGGACCGCCGGTCAATCCCAGCCGGATGATCGGGTCTAATGAGGGGTCATATTTCAAAATGATCGGTTTTTCCGCATCTTGCGGCAGGAACACCGCGTCCAGCTTTTCGCGCACTTCGCTGATGGCCTGGTTCATGTCCGTGTCCCAATTCAGCTCCAGAATCACATCCGACTGCCCGGCTTTTGAGATCGAACTGATCGACACCAGGTTTGTGACCACGCCCAATGCTTCTTCCACCGGCCGCGAGATGGCGGTTTCCACTTCTTCCGGCGCGGTCCCGGGAAATTCCGTGCGCACCGTCAGCGAAGGATAGGTGATATCCGGCATCAAATTCAGGGAAAGCTGGCTGTATGAAATCCAGCCAAACACCAGAATACCGATGACAATCATGGTAATCGCGACTGGCCGCTTGGTGGTGAATTCAAAAAAAGCGTGTTTTTCAGTTTGAGATGTTTTCATTCAAAAATCCTTGGTTCGCTATGCGTTGTGAATTGCCGTTCCGCCAGGGAATAAATCCCCTGGCTCAGTCGTGGAAGCGTCATAAATAACGCTGTTTTTTGGCTCCTCGCCTTTCGCTCCTCACCCTTCACCCTTCACCTTGTCATCCTGCCACGCATAGGTTTTCTCCTGGATGATTTTCACTTTTGTGCCGTCTTTCAAACCGTTTTGTCCCAAAACGACAATTTTTGCGCCGGCGGGCAAGTCATTAAGACATTCAACTTTTTCCGCATCTTCATAGCCTCTTTCCAACTCAAATTTTTTGGAAGTATCATTTTCAACCACAAAAAAGTAAGTGCGTTCATTTTCATAAATCAGGGCGGATTTTGGAATCAGGGGAGTGTTTTCGTGCGTGCTCACAATGAGTTCCGCATTCACAAACATGCCCGGTCGCAAGCGGTTTTTTGGGTCATTCACGGCAACGGTCACTTTGAATGTCCCACTCTGCGGATCGACAATCGGACTGATGCGTTTGACATACCCGGCAAATTTTTCATCCGGAAGAATATCCGTGGTAATGGCGGCCGGCTGTTTTTTGTAAACTTTGGTGAATTCATCCTGCGGCACAAATGCGTGCACAATTTTTTCGTTAAGATTGGCAATTTTAAAAAGATTCGTCCCGGTCTGAACCCGGTCTCCGATGTTCACGGTGCGTTCGCCGATTACGCCTGAAATCGGCGCGGCGACGGTGGTGTATTTCAGGTTCAGCGCCGCTTGTTTCCAGGCAATTTCCGCCTGTTTGAAGGCCAATTCCGCATTGCCGAACTCTTCTTCGCTGAGCAATTCCTCAGCTTCCAGCGCCTTCAGGCGTTTATAGTCCGCTGCCTGTTTTTGATACTCAATGTGCGCCTTCTGTTCGGCAAGGTCATACGTTTCTTTTTCGATTTGCAGCAATTTTTGCCCCTTGCGAACCCATCGGCCTTCCTCGATAT
>CAYVDX010000707.1:0-2741 GCA_964450485.1 uncultured Calditrichaceae bacterium | reverse complement strand
AACCCAAAGGGAAGCATAAAAAGCATTTCCAGACCAGCCGGCCATTTTATCCGCCGTTCCTCCGGGATGAGCAGCCAAACCAAAATGCCTGTTCCGAACATCACCGGCATCAAAAAAGTGAACAAAAAAATCTTCATCAGGTATTCTTCAAAAAGGGCGGCAAAATACAAACCGGCTAAAAAGCCAATCACCACGCTGGGGAGCGCCGCCATGATTTCAACCGTCGGCTTGACGGTTCGGGACATCCAGTCGGGCGCAAATTGGGAGACGTAAATCGCGCCTAAAATCGCCAGGGGAATGGAAAACAGCATGGCGTAGAGCGTTCCCTTGAGTGTGCCGAAAATCAGTGGAATCAGGCTGAGTTTGGGTTCAAATTCATTGCTCCCGCCGGTGGATTGCCAAACGAATGCCGGCCGGATGTAGCTTTCGTACCAAACTTTACCAAACAAAGTTTGCCCGGTCGTCTCAGGATGGGGGTCATCCAATTGATACAAACTGAATTGATGATGCGTGTCGATGGCTAAAATCCCATTGCCTTTCGGGGCAATTGTTGCGGCATAAATGGGATTTTCCGACGCTTTAAAAGAAAGCCGGGTTTTTCCCGTGGTTGCGTAGTGTAGTTTGGCGTTTCCCTGGATATCAATCGTTAAAAAATTGCGGTTTCGCGGGGAAACCGCAATTTGATAAATGGTTGCTTTGTGTGGCTCAAAATCATGAATTTTATGAAATTTGAAAATGTTTGACGGCGAACGCACCGGAAACCATTCCGCGACGCCGCCATTTGCATCGCCGATAATGACCCCCTGATCACCCAAAAGGTAGCCCAACGCCGTGATCCGGCCCGTTGCGGCCTGGAATTCATCGGCTAAAGCCACGTCTTCAAAATCGGAGACATTAAACCAGAGCGCTTTTCCGTTATCTTTGCCAACAACCAAATTTTCGCCATTGTGGCTGACGGCAATTGCTGAAATTGGCGCGCTGCCCAGGTTTTTTGAAAGATCGTGCAAATATTCCGCATCCAGGTCCGCATCGTAAATCCGTAAAAACAGTCGGCCGCGCTCGTCTGTCCAGCCCCAAAACCGCGCGAAATCCTCGTTTTGGGTGAATGCCAAACCGGTGATTTTGTGAATGGTCGTGTCATTTTGCCGCGGAACCGTCCAGGTATCCACAACTTTCAGGCTGGATTCAATCGACCTGCCTTTATCCGTGTAGCGCGGTTTCATTTTCACTTCAACGGTAATGATGCGCCCGGCATCCGTGCCCACGGCAAACATTTCCTTTGTCAAAGCGATGCGCGCGCCGCTCAAAATCGATTCGCCATCTGTTAGCGGCAATTTTTTTTCTAAAACCAGTGAATGATCCGTGGTGCGATAAAACCGTACATTGCCGAACTGATCAAGCATGTAAAAAACGTCCCGGTAGGGATCGATGCCGGTCAGCAGAATCTTATTTGCATTGCTGTGTACGGAAAAGGAGAACATTTCCGAGATGGAAGCGCCTTTGGCAAGCGGTAAACTCTGGTAGATCAAAAACAGTAAAATCGCTATAATACTGACGATAATCCCATAGCCGCCGGTTGTGATCAAACGGTTTGCCCTTCGATCGGCGCGATACACTTTTTTGTAGTGCGCATCTTTATCTATATTCACCGTTGACTTCCGCCGGTTCATCTTATTGACAAAATCTTGATCCGCCATAATCCCTTTAGATTCAATTAATTAAGTTTAGAAAAAGAACAAGAAAACCCCAAAAATATTTCAGAATGTGTTTTTGAGGTCTTCTTTTATTTAACAAGTCCACGCCCAATATTTTTGTTTACGATCCGTGCGCTAATTTCTGCAATTCTTCTTTTACGACTTCGTGGGGCAGCGGCAAATAACCGTCTTTCACCACAACCCGCTGACCTTCATCGCTGAGCACATATTTCAAAAATTCTTTTACCATCGGATCAAGCGGCTTTGTGGGCGAATTCACGATATAAAGGTATAAATACCGCGAAAGCGGGTATTTTTTGGATACGACATTTTCGTAGCTGCCGTCGTAGCATTCGCCGCCTTGCTTTTTCGAGAGCGGCAGCGCGCGGACGCCGGAGGTTTTGTAGCCAATGCCGCTGTAGCCGATGGCGAATTTGTCTTCCGTTACCCCTTGCACCACGGAAGCCGAACCCGGCTGTTCCTTGACGGAGTCTTTATAATCGCCTTTTTTTAGCACATGCCCTTTAAAAAACCCGTAAGTGCCGCTGGCGGAATTGCGACCGAAGACACGTATCGGCTGATTCGCCCAGACGCCGCTTAACCCGGCGTCACCCCAGGTCGCGATATCCTTTTCATAACCGCGTTTGCGGGTTTTGGAAAAAATCGCATCAACCTTGTCCAAAGAGAGGCATTTCAAGGGATTATCTTTATGAACGAATACGGCTAAAGCATCCAGCGAAGTGCGTATCCGCGTGGGCTTAAAACCATATTTTTTCTCAAAAGCATCGACTTCCTTCGCCTTCATCGGGCGGGACATGGGACCGAATTGGGCGGTTCCTTCGATCAACGCCGGCGGCGCTGTTGAAGAGCCTTTACCTTCAATTTGAATATTGACCAGTGGATAATGCTTGCGAAAACCTTCCAACCAAAGGGCCATCAGATTATTCATGGTGTCCGAACCGATACTATTGGCGTTTCCGCTGATCCCGGTGGTTTTCTTATATTTCGGAATGCGGGAATCTACTTTGACCGTTTGCGTAAAAGCCG
>CAYVDX010000706.1:0-2744 GCA_964450485.1 uncultured Calditrichaceae bacterium | reverse complement strand
CACTTTTTTAAAATAGATACGAAAACGGATTATTGTCAAGATAATATTTATTGGGTTTTTAGTTTCTTAAATTGATAGAACTCTTTGGGGGGATAAACCAATGTGAAAATTGCCGGTTGAGTTTGGATAAATGCCCTAATTGCCACCTGGGTAAAATCAGGGCGCCCCCCCAAAAAAAACAAAACCTCGCAAACAACTAAATTTACGAGGTTTATCAGTGTGGGCGCTACCGGACTCGAACCGGCGCCCCCCGCCTTGTATGGGCGATGCTAAAATTGCTAAATTCAATAAAAGCAACAACAAATGGAAATTTGAGAAGTCAAGGTACAACTTATTGCTTTGTTTATACGTATAATTTTATAGATAACCAGGTTTTTTGTGAGCATTTTTTGAGCTTTAGTAACAATAAAAACAACTTGTTTATTGACAAAATGATGAATGACAAAAAAATGATTTCTTAAATATCATTCAATGTTTAATCCGGTAGTTTCGATTTTGTATCGGCGTAATGTTTTGGCTTGTATTTCATAGATCAAATCTTTACTTTCTGTCAATCATCAAATATATGAGTCAACCGTGGAAATACAAGCGTAAATTAACCATTTTAATCACGGAAAGTTTGAACGATTAAAATGAGGAGAATTGGAACTTTGCCAACAATTTCAATGTTCTATGGAATACTTATCCGAATGTTTTTTTATGACACGGATAAACATAACGTCCCCCATATACATGCCGAATACCAGGGGTAAGTTGCAGTATATTCAATTCCCGATGGAGATGTATTAGCCGGGAAGCTTCCACGGAAGAAACATAAACTTGTTGTCGCGTGGATTCAAATTCATGAAGAGGACTTGCTTGCCGATTGGCACCTGGCTGTAAATGGCAAAAAACCGTTTCCGATACGAGGGCTTGATCAATGAATATCAAAAATGTGATTCCAAAACCCAATTATTTGCTGTATGTAGAAACTGAAGATGGAAAGGCCGGTTTATTTGATTTAAAACCATTCCTTGACTCAGAAGCATTTGCGCCGCTGCGAGATGAAACGGAATTCCGGCGTATTCACAATGGAAAGTATTTTATTGAGTGGGACTGCGGCGCCGATCTATCAGCGGATACAATTTTTGCCCGGTGGCTGCCTGCAACCGGCGAGAACGCTCAACAAAGCGCTCCGGCGAAAACGGCCTGAATTTGATCACGCGCTGAATTTCGGGCAAATCAGCGGCTATTTCTTTCGACGACTGTTGAAAATGCTGCCCGGTTTAGCGGTAATGGTCCCTTTTTCGCCCTTCACTCCTCGCTCTTCACTTTTCGTTTTTTCCGCGAAGCCAACCGCAGCAAAAAAGGAATCGAAAATAAAACGCATAAAATTTCAAACGAACCGGTGATCACAAATGTCCAGCGATAGGCCGCGGCGATGTCGGCGGATTGTTTGAAAAAATAGAACAGCCCCCCGCCCAGCAGCGGCCCGACAATGAAGCCCAACGATCCGGCAATGTTGTACCCGGCAAAGGCCGCGCCGTATTGATCTTTTGAAGATAGATCCTTGCAGAGCGCCAGCGTGGGGGTGTACATCATTGCGCTGAAAATGCCGCTGGCGATCATCACCGCGGTCAGCCAGCCGGTATCGACAAAGCCGTAGCTCATAAAAACGACGCCGAACAACGCGCTGCCCCCGGCCATCAGCCCGATTCTGCCGATCCGGTCCGAGAGCCGCCCCACCGGGTATGCCAGCAAGGCAAACGGCAGCAGAAAAAATGACAGCGAAATGCCGCGTTGCGCCGGCGTCAGGCCTAACATTTCATTCATGTAAAGCCCCAATGTGGAAACCACCACGCCGATGCACAGCCGGTCGATAAAAGAATAGGCGTAGGGCACTCCCAACAGCGGTTTGGTGCGCAGCATTTTTACCAACGTGCCCAGCCGGGAGGCCGGGCGATTGTGAATCTCGCCGCTTACCGCTGTTAGGGAAAAAAACGCGGTAAACCCCGAAACAATCGCCGCGGCCCACAACACCCGGATCGGCGCGTCGCCGGCGATAAAACCGCCCAATGGCACGCCGACGGTCACGCCGAGCATGATCATTCCGCCCAATGCGCCCATGACCCGCCCGGAACCGCCGCGGGGACTGGCCGCCGCGCCGGTGGCCAACCAGGCCGAAAGCGTGGTAATGTGCATCGCGCCTTCGATAAAGCGCGCGATCATCAGTTGCTGAAACGTGTCGGCTAAGGCCATTGCCACAAAACAGACGGCGTTGCCGGCCAGCGAAAAGAAAAAAATGGAGCGCCGGTTGACCCCGCGATCGATGATCATGCCGGCCAGCGGCGCGAAAAAAATCGCCCCGATCAGGCTGGTGGACATAAACGCGTGCGCCCAAAACGTATCCACCTGAAACCGCGCGCTGACCAATTCTTTCAGCACGGGAACGATCATCGTTACCGGCAGCATGGTCAGCAGAATGCCGATGGCCAGGTGCGAAACGCGGATGTGCGCGGTTGTGTTTTCAGTGGTGTTTGCTGCCGGAGATATTTCCATTGCCGCCTTTAAATTAGAGATCGCATCGTCGTTTTTATTGTTACCATTCAGCCGCGGATTTTCGCGGATAAAGCTTAAAAACAATAAAAACAAATACTTTAAGACCAATATTTGCTGCTCAATCGTAAAGAATATCTTTCTCGGCCTCGGACAAATTATTCATGTAAGTTTTTTTAAATAGTAAGCGCCTAAACAAAATTATTTTA
>CAYVDX010000705.1:0-2754 GCA_964450485.1 uncultured Calditrichaceae bacterium | reverse complement strand
TATTTTTTCACGAATCAAAAATCACGAATCAAAAATCACGAATCACGCTTCAGCACCGGCAACCCAATCGGCCGGGCCTGCTGCATCACTTTTGCCAGCGCCAGCACTTTTTCTTCGCCGCGTGCCGGCCCGACAATTTGCATGCCCACCGGTAATTTTTCCGCAGTCAATCCGCAGGGCGCGCTGCCCACCGGCAGACCGGTGAGGCTGAGAATGAAGGTTGGAGCGATCCAATCGACGTAGGTTTTCATCTGCTTCCCGGCAATGGTTTCCGGGTAATTTTGGGTAACCGGAAACGGCGGAATGGCCATGCAGGGTGTGAGCAGGTAATCGTATTTTTGGAAAAATTCGCGAAATTCCAGCCACATTTTCCCGCGCACGTGTTCGGCCATGCCCAATTGTTCCATGCGCACCTTTAGCCCGGCTTCCACGTTTCCCTTTAGATTTGCGCCGAATTTTTCCCGCTGATCGAGTCGGGGATATTGCTGCGCCACCATCCAAAAACCGCGAATGTGTAAAAACGGTTTCCAGTATTGCGATAAATCCCACTCAATTTCCTGTACATCGGCGCCGTCTTGCTTCATTTCAAAGGCCGCGTCCCGGCAAATTTCTCCTACTTCCGGATCAATGCCGATACCGGCGATATCGCGCACGTACGCGATTTTTGCGCCTTTGTGAATCCCACCATTGACGCCGCTGATAAAATCGCGGTTTTTGTTTGGCTGGCTGACCGGCGAGAGCGTGCTGGGGCCGCTGACCGCTTGCAGCGTTAGGGCAATATCTTCTGCTGCGCGTGCCATGATGCCGGTAACTTGCATGTTATCCCACAAATAATCCGAAGGATAGGTCGGTACCAGCCCGGGAGAAGGGCGCAACCCGACAATGCCGCAAAAAGATGCGGGAATGCGCAGCGAACCGCCCAAATCCGTGCCTTCCGCCAATGCGATCATGCCCGTGGCCAGTCCGGCCGCCCCGCCGCCGGTGGAGCCGCCCGCGCTTCGCGTCAGTTTCCAGGGATTGCAGGTTCGCCCGAACACTTCGTTAAAGGTGTTGCCGCCGGTGGCAAATTCCGGCGTGTTGGTTTTGCCCAAAATCACTGCACCGGCGTTGCGCAAACGCTGAACGACCAGCGCGTCTTCCTTTGGGACGTAATCCTTGAACAATGGCGAGCCGAAGGTGGTGCGCAGCCCAGCCACCGGCGTGACGTCTTTGATGCCGGCAGTTAGCCCGCACAGCGGCCCGGGTTCTTCGCCGCGCATGATTTTTTGCTCCAGCGCGCGGGCGTCGTCCAACGCCTGCTCGTTTAGCGTCACCACCGCGTTGATCGCGCCATTGTGCTTTTCCACCATTTCCAGCGACGCCCGCACCGCTTCGACGGGCGAAATTTCTTTTTTGGCGATGAGTTCGCGAATTTCCGTGGCTGATTGGCGGGCCAGTTCACTTGTCGTTGACATGTATGTTTCCCTTTCAGGACAAAACCGCTGAGGTCTGTAAAAATCTATAATAAGGAGTGCTTTTTTAAGGTGTTATAAAGTTGTCAATCTTCATCAACTGCTTCAATAGAAATAAAACGAATGATCTTTTTGTTTTCTTCTACTTTATATAGGAACCAAAAACTTGGAGTTGGACCTATCGCTGTCGATTTAAAAATTTTATATTCTACTTCATGAGGAACAGGTACTCCACTGAAGGGATCCCTTGCTAAATTCCAACAAATACCACCCCATACGTCATCAATCCGGGGATATTTTTCTCGTAACGAATCTAACTTTTCTCTAAAATATTCTTCTTCAACAATCTGGTAATAGTATTCATCGCTATACCGCATGACCCTTAGCTTTCCTCCACTTCCGCAATTCTTCCCGGCCCCATATTAACCCTGTTTTCTCAACGGGTAAATTGTCTTTAGCAAAAATAGAAAAAAATGGAATTTCTTCATTATTCAGAGTGTTAATCCAGGGATTCAGCTTGTGTGTCCACTCGCTTAATTGCGTGGCATTATAACTTTTTAGTTCCTGAATAACCTGGTCAACAAATTCTAATTCATCTTCAGAAAACAAAGTTAAATCGGGACCTGTTTTCGGTACCATTCTTTTCTGCTTATAGCCGAAATATTCTCTTTCGACAATCTCAATTCTGTCATGAGACAATAGCTCATCTACGACAGAAACCATAGCTTTCGGCGCAGGTCCCTGGGAAAGATGGATATATACAGCTTTAGTTATTGTTTCACCCCTATGTCCATAAGAATAAAAATCAATTGCAAATAAAATCTTATTTAATTTCGTTGCGCCAAAATTAGGGTCATCTTTGCTTTTTTCAGCAATATGTAATATTAATTCTGCTAATTTACTTTTTTGCATAATACCGTACCCTTGGGAAGTGATATTTTTTATACTGAAATAAAGTTACTATAAAAACTCAAAAAGTTCAATTGATTTTTAAAAATAGTGAACTTTTATCTACTCTCAGAAAAATCAAGCGATTAAATATATAACGACAAAAAGTGTTTTTTGTTTAAATCGTCGGTGTTCAAAATAAACTCCTTCGAACATCCTGTTCGGTCTGTGCTCGCGCCTTCTTTACTCGATACAAAGTATTGGTGGGCAACTCCCGGGTTGCCCTTGTAAAATCACCCATTTCCCTGGCAGGGACAGGTCTCCAAAGGGGTAAGCTGCGCCCTGTCCGCTATTTTGATTCAAACAATTTTTTCACCGCCGGTTTGGTCACTTTGCCCATCACATTGCGCGGCAA